>CAVJRB010000225.1:0-2094 GCA_963651655.1 bacterium
GCCTAGCATTAAAGGCTTATAGCCGTCCTACGAGCCACCCGTTTCACGGGTGGGGCGACTTATGAAAATTCTGTACGGCAGCTGTGGAAATGGCATAGGCGTGGAACAGCTGACTTTTTTCATAATTAAAACAAAGTCGGCGTAGAATGGTACAGGGTGAAGCTATGGAAAAATTACTTTGCATCAAAACGAAAACCGCCTTTCCGGGAACGGCGCTGCTGCTCTTTGGTTTTCTGGCGGGAATGATAATTCCCAATCTTGCTTATAAGTTTACCTGGAAGCAGCAGGCTTTTTCCGCAGTTTATCTGCTAGGCACCTACGGAAGGACTGCTGCATACGGAAAAGAATATCTGTTCCAGATCATTGGGATGCGGGGCGGAATGTTCCTCCTTACGCTGCTGTGCGGGTTTACCGTATTCGGCGTGCCCCTTGCAGTGCTGTCCATGATTTTTACAGGGCTTGGCCTTGGAATGGTATTTGCCATGTCCATCCTGCAGTTTGGGCTAGCAGGTGGAGCCGTGGCAGCGGGGCTTTTGCTTCCCCAGTATCTCATCTATATTCCCGTGTGGATGAAAGTCTATGGAATGGTTTACAAAGAATCCAGGGCAATCTGGCGCAATCACGGGATTTTTCCGGGAAAAGTAAGCCACTATTTTTTGAATTCCCTTCTGTGGACAGCCATATTCGGGCTTGGAATCCTTCTGGAATGGTACGTAAATCCCTGGATTCTGCGGCAGATCCTTGGATTTATAAATTTTTTTTAGAAAAAATTCGAGAAAAAACAACAAGATATAGTGTTGGTTACCATAAGATTAACATTATTTTGTAAAATAACTGAAAAAGCCCAGTTTTAAGCGGTTTCGGCGTGAAAAAAAGGTTTGATTTTATGTCAATTACAAAGTATAATACAGGTACATTTTAAATTAATGTGGGTGACTAGCCCATATCTTAGAGCGTGAAAAAAGAATACGTATAAAATGCGGCGAATAATGGTAGTGCGGGCAGTCAGAGAATTGAGACTGTATCTATTATTTATTTGGATTTATGAAGCGAAATTCAGAACAGAAGAGACAGGAAGTAAACAGTATGGAACAGGAAATACGCGAATTTATTGATTATTTACATAATACGAAGAAGACATCCCAGAATACGGAGGTTTCTTATCAGCGTGACCTGACTAAGATGGCAGCGTACCTGCAGAAGAAGGGCATTGCTGCTGTGGAAGAGGTGCGGGAATTTGACCTTATGGGATATATGGATTATATGGAGAAAGAGAATTTCGCGTCCTCCACTATTTCCAGAAGCGTTGCTTCCATGCGTGCGTTTTTCCAGCATATGTTTGCTCTGCGAAGAATCGATGAGAACCCTGCAGACAATCTGAAGTCTCCCAAGGTAGAGAAGAAGCTTCCTGAGATCCTCAGCATCCAGGAGGTAGACAATCTTCTGAAGCAGCCAGACCTGACTACGCCCAAGGGGATTCGGGATAAAGCTATGTTAGAGCTTCTCTATGCCACAGGCATGCGTGTCAGCGAGCTGATCCATCTGGAAGTGAGCGATGTGAATCTTCAGATGGGCTATGTGGTATGTCAGGAGAATAAGGAGCGCATTATCCCCATCGGCAATGTGAGCAAGGAAGCCCTTGATCTGTACCTGGACAAGGGAAGGAATGTATTTGTGAAGGATGACAGCGAGAACGCTTTATTTACCAACTGCTCCGGCAAGGCCATGAGCCGCCAGGGCTTCTGGAAAATGCTCAAGGGCTACGCAGAGGAGGCTGGCATCCACAGGGACATTACCCCTCATACTTTGAGACATTCCTTTGCGGTACATATGCTCCAGAACGGAGCAGACATCAGAAGCGTCCAGGAAATGCTTGGCCATTCCGATATTTCCACCACACAGGTTTACCTCAGCATGAACATTAACAGGATGAGAGATGTGTACATGAAAGCACATCCGAGACACTAAGATATAGAATAAGAGCGAAAAGACTGTCCGGGAAAGTATTCTGGGCAGTTTTTATATTATAAAAAATTCATATGATGTTGGGGTCAAAAGCCCATCTATAGTACCTTGAAAAGATCATATATTTTG
>CAVJRB010000226.1:0-14338 GCA_963651655.1 bacterium
GTGCAAGAGCAAGTACAACCAAAACCGCCGGATTTGTCTGGACTGGTAGCAGGAGCGCGGAGGTTCGGACAGGGTTTAAATGAAATGGCGGACGGAATCAGGCAAATGGCACGGAATGTAGTAAAAGCACTTACTTATTATGCAAACAATTCAACATTCCGGACAATGGTAGATTTCGCAAGGGAACATGATGAAAAATTACTTGCACAAGAAAAATACGAAAGAATGCTTGCGGAAGAAGTGCCGCCGTACATTAAAACAGCGAAGATTCTAACCGCGCAGCGGGCAGCAGGCAAAAGAAGAAAGAGAAATTACAGTAAAAGGAGAAAATGAAAATGGGATATGTTGGAAATTTTATCATCAATCAGGAAAACACATACAAAATGCCACTGGAAACATT
Organism: bacterium; assembly: GCA_963651655.1. GTDB lineage: Bacteria > Bacillota > Clostridia > Lachnospirales > Lachnospiraceae > Blautia_A. The sequence goes on from CAVJRB010000226.1 coordinate 401, forward strand.
CCAGGCGGTGATCCGCAACGGAGAAGCAGCGAAAACATTTAAAGTACATGACAAAATTGTGCTGACATTTGACGGAAGAGAAGAACTGCACGAAATCATCGGAATTGATGCAGAAGAACTGGTGGACAAGAATCTGAAAAACAGTGTCACCATTCAGCCAGTCCGCCTGATCGGAGAAGAAAGAGCATTTGACGAAGACGGTTGCAACGACTGGAGCAAATGCAGTTTGAGAAAGTACATCAACAGCAAAGAATTTATGTCCAGATATGCAGAGGACGTAGAGAAATACGCAGCACTGGTTATCAAGAAAAACGGAAACTATGAAGATACGCAGGACAGATTTTTCTTGTTATCCAAAGATGAAGTATGCGGCGGATATCCGGCATTTAAGACAGAACGCGACCGCATCAAAACAGATCTGAACGGGGAAACCGACTGGCACCGTCTGCGCAGTGCGTATCGCGGCTATGCGTATAATACGTGGTGCGTGTATGCCAGCGGCCTCGTGGGCAACGTACTACGCGATCTATGCTTATCGCTTCGCCCCGGCTTGGGTCGTTGCTTAATCGGGCAATCAGGCAATCTCAACCGCACACCTGCGGTTGAGGAAGTGGAAGAACAAAAGGGCAGCAAAAAGCCCTTGCAAATGTGTTGGTAGCACGAAATGCAAGGGCTTTAAGTCAACTGAATGTGTAAATATAAACTAATTACATTATACCATGTTGACAGCAGAAATGCAAGCACGAAGGGGCGGAAAAGCCCCATTTTAAGCGGGTTTTAGTACCGCATTTACGGGCTTGTATGGGGTATTAACATTCCCACGATATATAAATATATACATAGTGTATAGAACATATATAACAGTATCATACATGGGATAATGGATAGACAGGAAAGGGGATAGCACACCCTTTACAGATATACCCACTCTGCAATATGGAGAAAGGACAGAGGATGTTCTACCGGGAAAAGAAGATAGACTGCGGGGAATACAGGGAAGTGGATGTAATACCCAGAACAGATAATGCAGAAAGGGCAGTAAAGGGGAAAAGAGGAACAAAGAAGAAAGCAACAGAACCGAAGCAGAGGGACCTAAACGACAAGAACGCAAAAAGATATCTGGTACAGCTTGGAAACGGGAATTTCGGGGAAAGCGATCTGCACGTATCAGCTACATATGCAGACAGAGATTTACCGGACACCACCGAAGAAGCAGAAAGGATTGTAGGTAACTATCTGCGGAGAATTGCATACAGGAGAAACAAACTGGGAATTGAACCGTTGAAGTACATTCTTGTAACAGAGTATGGATTCAGCAAAGAAGACGAAGCCCAGGAACACCCGATAAGGGTACATCATCACATCATTATGAACGGTGGATTGCCCCGCGATGAAGTGGAAATGATGTGGACAAAGAAGCGGATCAACTGGAAGAAATACAAAGAAGATCCGGAGAAATACATGGGTACCGTCAAGAAAATGGGATGGGTTAATACAGACCGCATCCAGACGAATGAAAACGGTATTGAAGCACTTTGCAAGTACCTTGTGAAGAATCCAAACGGAAAGAAACGCTGGAGCAGTAGCCGGAATCTGAAAAGACCGATTGTGCAGCCGCCAGCAGATCACAAATACAGCAAAGCTAAAGTGGAACAGTTGGCAAAATCCGGGGACGCAGGAAAAGAGTTTTTTGAAAAGCAGTTTCCAGCATACAGCGTAAGTGAAGTAAAGCCAGAGTATCACGAAGATACAGGGTGGCATATTTACGTGAAAATGTGGAAGAAAAAGACAGGAGGGATAAAAGGTGCCGCAGGAAAGAAAAAGCGAAAGGCAGCGAAAAAGAGAAAAGCAAGTAGCAAGGCTTAAAAGAAAACTGGTTACTGCTGCCGCGATCGCAGTAACAGGGACGATAACAATAACGTCCTGCACTGCATTGACACATTCAGAGCAGAAACAGCCAGAAACAGCAGCGATAGCAACAGAAGTATCGCAGATGGTTGAAATGCAGCCAGTAACGACGGTTCGCGTAAATGATCCGGATAATGACATATATCCGTACAACACAATGAGCCGTGATTGGGGCGCAGGCGATCTGGACGGATTTACATATTACGAAATTCCGGAAGAATACAGCAATTACGGCGGATGTCTGCCGGAAATCGTACAGATCTATACATACTGTACCTGCAAGAATTATAGCGTTGATTATGCCACGATCCTTGCAATGATCGAGACAGAAAGCGGGTACAAATGGAATATAAAGGCGGAAAGCGGCACAACCGGATATATGCAGATTATACCGGAATATCATACAGAACGTATGCACAGTATCGGTGTGGAAAATGTGGACAACCCATACAGTAACATAAGAACAGGCGTTGACTGCATAGCGGAATTGTTGAAAAAGTACCAGAACAATTACCATAAAGCCTTGACCGCATACAAATATGGACCAACAGGAGCAGAAAGAAAATATTTCAGCCAGCAGCAGTATACCTGCGAATATGCAGAAACAGTTCTGGAGAAAGCAGACCACATCAAAGAACAGTTGGAGCAAGGACAGTGAAAGAATACACACAAGAAGAACTGGAAGAAAAACTGAAAACTGCATACAACGTTGAAGCCAGAGCAGGACACAAGAAAGATCACCTGTCAATCACTATGGTTGGAACCGTAAAGAGAGAAAACAGGCTATACGATCTATACCAGGACAGCGGGAATAGTTTCTGGTATTCCTTACGGTTCATAACAGATCATGGGATTGTATCAGAGTATGAATATATTTTCGGACACCCAGAACGGAAACCGGAGAAAAAACGGAGGTAATATGAGAATTTGTGCCAATTGCAGAAAGAAGATAGAAGACAGTGAAAATCATTACAGCTTTTTAGATAATTACCTGCAAGTGAAATATTTCGACAGTGAGGAAGACAATATTTTTTGCAGTCAAGAATGTGCTTGCAAAGGATTGTTTTTAACAGAGATTGCACCAGAGGAAAGAACGGTATGAGTGGACAGGCAAAAAGAAAACGAATAACTGCGGCGCAGCGCATGGAAGTATGGGAAAAGTATGACGGCCATTGTGCTTACTGCGGTTGTGAAATAACGCCGGAAGAAATGCAAGTAGACCACATGGAATCTATATATAGGCACGAAAAGGAGTACATAGCAGGAAAAGCAGAGTATCTGGACGACATAGAAAACTATATGCCAGCCTGCCGGATGTGTAATTTTTACAAAATGACATATACGCCTGAACAGTTCCGACAGAGATTGCAGACGATGAAAGAGAGACTGGAAAAACAGTTCATTTACAGACTTGCAAAGAAATACGGGATAGTTCTGGAGCAGGAAAAAGAAATCATTTTTTATTTTGAAACAGTGAAAGGAAAAGAAAATGGAGCATGACAGAATAGCCGAAAAGCTAAAAAAGATAAAAGCCCTTGCAGATCGCGGCGTAGGCGGCGAAAAAGAAACTGCAATGCGGATGTATGAAGAGTTAAAAGCCCGTTATGAGATTGAGGACGAAGAAATCATGCTGGACACAGTAAGCCTGCATTGGTTCGGGTATAACGGAGAATTGGAAGAAGACTTACTGACGCAGATTTTCTATAAAGTAACCGGAAGCGCAACATATCATGTATACACCGGAAAATACAAGAGAAGAAAGAAACGTGGTTGCGATTGCACGGAGGTTGAAGCAACGGAAATAAAACTGTTATTTGATTTCTACAAAGAGGAATTAAAACGAGAGCTAAAGGCGTTTATGATCGCGTTTCGTTCTGGAAACAATTTATATCCGGATAAAACAGCCCGTTGTTATGAAGAACACGACATACCAGAACGTGAAAGAACGCCAGAAGAAATAAGAGCATTAAAAAAGGCAGGGGCTTACAGAATGTTCATGGACAAGAGAAAACCACCGCGTGCATTACTGGGAGAAGAACAGGAGGACGAAGAATGAAGTTTCTGGACTTTTTCGCCGGAATAGGCGGATTCAGAAAAGGGATGGAAGCAGCAGGGCATGAGTGTGTCGGGTTTTGCGAATTTGATAAATGGGCGGTTGCAAGCTACACGTCCATGCACCTGATAACAGAAGAACAACGACAATATTTATCTACACTGACGTTGAAACAAAGACAAAAGGAGATATTGAAAGATGAATACAGAAACGGTGAGTGGTACGCAAATGACATTAGAAGAGTGTATGCCGGAGACATTCCGAAAGCCGACTGCTGGTGCTTCGGATTCCCCTGTCAGGACATATCCGTTGCAGGAAAGCAAGCCGGATTTCAAGGAAACCGTTCAAGCCTGTTTTTCAGAGTTATGTACCTTATCGGACAGCTCGAAGAAGAAAGTAAACCCGCGTACCTTTTCATTGAGAACGTTAAAAATTTGCTTAGTGTTAATGGAGGATGGGATTTCGCCAGATTGCTCATTGAAATGGAACGGGGGGGGTACGATGCAGAATGGCAGTTGCTCAATTCCAAAGATTTTGGGGTGCCGCAGAACCGGGAAAGGTGCTTTATTATTGGACATCTTAGAAGCAGAAGTACCGCAGAAATATTTCCTGTCGAAAGAGCAGACAGAGAAAATAGTATTTCAATAATCAATCGTAAAGAAGAATTACCGCGCTTTATAGATTTATGTTATCAGGGGCCACAAATGACGGATATTGCAAGATGTTTAAAAGCAAGATACTACAAAGGCGTAGCAAATCATGCCGGACAGGACAGCGGAATTGCAATAAAGGTTATAGGAGAGGTCAATTCATCACAAGATGGGAAAGTGCTTGGAGTTGATGGGATTGCAAAGTGCCATTCAGCAGGACATAACAACAATCCAAAGATAGCACTTCCGGTTTTAACACCTGATCGTGTAGAAAAGCGGCAGAATGGAAGAAGGTTCAAAGAAGACGGCGAACCAATGTTTACATTAACTGGACAAGACAGACACGGCGTTGCCGTTGGGGTTAGAGAAGCAACAAAACAAGGATATGCAGAGTGTCGGGTGGGGATTGATTCAGTTAATTTCGCAATGCCGAATAGCAAGACACGAAGGGGTAGAGTTGGAAAGGAAATTGCGAATACCTTAGACACAAGTTGCAATCAAGGAATATTCGTGCAGGTATCAGAGGAACTGACAGTATATGCAGTATGGTACGAAAAATATCAATGCTACATAGCAATACGGAAGCTGACACCGCGTGAATGTTTTAGATTGCAAGGTTGGTCTGATGATTATTTTGAAAAAGCACAGTTTGTAAATTCTGATAGCCAGCTATACAAACAGGCGGGAAATGGTGTGACGGTAACAGTCATAGAAGCCATGGCAAGAAAAATGAAAATGGAGAGTGAAAAAGATGGGGTATTACAGCAGAATGCAAAACAGGAAACGCAGTGAAGCAACAGAACAGGAGATAGTAATAAACTGGTGTGAATATAATTCACCCAGACACCCGGAATTAAAGCTGATCTATCATGTGCCGAATGGCGGCAGCAGGAATCAACTGGAAGCAGTGAACTTGAAAAGGCAGGGCGTGAAAGCTGGTGTTCCAGATCTTAATTTGCCAGTAGCTTTAAATGGGTTCCATGGTCTGTATATCGAAATGAAGTTCGGAAAGAACAAAACGACAGAGAAACAGAAATGGTGGCTTGAACAGTTACAGAAACAGGGATATAAAACGGCGGTGTGTTACGGCGCAGACGAAGCCATAGACACTATAAAAGAGTATCTGAACATAGCGTAAGCGAGGGAGAAAAACATGATAAAGAAAGAAGTAATGGAAGCATGGAGAGATACGTGCGAAATGCACTTTGCAGCATTTCAACATTTCATGGGAATGACAGACGGCGATATTGGTCTTTCCTTACAGCTAACAACCAGTTATACATCTGCATTTATTAAAGCGTCACAAATGCAGGAACAGGACAAAAAACAGAAAGAGAAAATGCAATTGTTGCTTGAGACAGATTCTAAAGGATTGCTAAATTGACAAAATATACAGGAGTACAGACAGAATGAATTTGAATGAACGGATTCTTGAAGTATTAGAAGCTGGTATGGTAAAGACGGGAGAACCTGTTGAGTTTTCGGACAAGGCAAGAGAATTAATACATGAAACTGCAAAGGAGTGTCGAAAGACAAGGATATACCAGAAAAACATTGATAAACGAAAAGTATATGAAGAGGGATTGACGGCAGCAGAAGTCTATCTGGATATGTGCGACAAAATCATTAATGCGCCAACAACCTTACATATGCAAGCAGTACCGATAATGCTGATTCCGGTAATAGATGATAAATTGCAGGGTAAATGCGATTTAGGATGCACGGAAGGTATGAACTATTGCTGCATCTGCTGCCCTAAAAAAGATGAATGTACAGCGCAGTGCGATTATTTAGATTTATACGAATACACAGAAAAATGCAGACATTACAGGAAAGGGGAATAACAATGGCAAACATACCAAAGGCGGCTATGAGAGCCACAAACAATGCCATGCGTGGTTATATCCCACATAGCGGCATTGTATCAGCCGGAGCGAAGCTGGTAGCAAAGAACCAGTCCGGCAGCAGATCAAAGGGGAAGAAGAAACACCGTACCAGATTAACGGAAATCAGCCAGGGCAGCGGGAAAGCAATTATATCAGACGGTGTAACAGTCAACCAGGCAGTTAAAAAGTTATATGAGTACGAAAACACTGGACTTTCCCCATTAGAAGTAAAGAACCTGATTGAAAGAGAAAAGAACCTCTCAGCGAAGGTTTTGAAAATGCAGGATTGGTAGGGGGGATGCTTCATGTATAAATGCTGTCTCAGTCAGGATGGAAGATGCAGAAATGCAAAAATTTACGGGACAAAATGCGACGGATATAGCAAATGTGCATTACGTCCACGTATCAGAATTATAAAAAAATCAAAGAAAGGAAGCGAAAAAACATGAGTGTAGACAGATGCGTTATGTGTGGCGAAGAGATCCCAGAAGGTTTGCAGGTTTGCAAGAAATGCGCAGAAGGGATCACCGGAAAAGACGAAGTGGAAGAACTGCGGGACATTGCAGCAGTATTGAAAATCACCGCAGGGACAGACAAGAACATAAAAACAAGTATGGAAGCATTATTGAGAATCGCGGACAGATTAGAAAGGGAACGGACAAAATGAGCGTAAAGCCAGAAAGGAACGAACATGGGAGAGAATTACAAACCAAAGATTGTAAAAGCGAAACTGAAAACAGGCGGGAAGACAGTACAGAGCGTAAGGGAAAAGCTGACTGGACAAGGTTTTACCGTAAGAGATTTTCAACACATTATTAAAGCTGGAGAATATTTTGACGGGTTGGAAGTGTTCCTGTCTTTATGGAACTGGGACAACTACACAAAATGGCATTTGTGGAACTGGCAGCAGGAGGACGACGAAAAAGTAATGCTTGCCATGTACCAGGCAGAACAATTTCATCCATACGCGGCAATAAGAAATTACAAGAACAATTTTGAACAGTTCAAAGCGGATTGGGAAAACGAAGAATATGATCCGGGAGCAACTTATACTTTCGATTTTGACGAAGTGGAAGTGCTAGAGGTTATCCAGGAAGAAACCAACGAGATTGAACCAGGGACCGTGGATAAGGCAGTGAGGACTACAAGAGCAATCAAAGAACAGCAGTATTACCACCGTAAAAAGAAAAGAGCAGCAAAGCGAAACAAACCAACGTATCACAGAAAGAAACGCAGATAAAGGAGCAGGAACCATGGGAAAAAGAAAGAACAGAAATGCCCAGAGCAGACGCGAAGTAATGAACAGGGAACTTGCAAAGCAGAGAAATAAAACAAAAGCCCAGAACAATACATACAGTCAGTTACATATGGCTATGGAGCAGGCAAGAAACACCATGAGAGACAGAAACCGGAGGGAAAGCAGAAATGACATTGATTAAGCAGATTATCAGTGCAGTGTTGATTGCAGGAAAAGCATTTGCAATTTTGATTTTTGTTATGGTTGCACTGGGACTGTTCATGCTGCTGTTTATCATCATGCGGGAAGTGGCGTGGTCAATACATGAAGATAGAAAAAGAAAGCTGGAGGAAAAGAGAAAACATGAAAATGACAATGTTTAATGCAATTTGTCCGGTTGAGATCGGGGACGAAATATTTATTATTGACGGGAAAGCATATTACCTGTTACCAGGAATCAAAATACCGCAGAAATTCTGGTACATACTTTGCACACAGGCAGAAAGACGGAAAATTGAAGATATTGCAACGGTAATGTACTGCGAAAGCAAAAATGTAGAATTTCATTACAAACTGAATGGTGAACAGGAATATAAAAAACTGGATGTGGTAGCAGTAGCAAGCATTCTTAAATAACTGTATAGCTGCGCTACCGGCTATACGGGCGGTGCTTTCTAAAATCCAAAAGCCCTGTCCTGCCTGTCAACGGGGCAGGGTGAATAAAATATATACTTACGCAAGTATACAAATTTTACAATCTTACGCAAGTATATTTGTGAATGATGTATATTGAAATTATACTTGCGCAAGTATATAATAAAGACAATCAAACAAGGAACAAAATAAAAATCATACCAGATACAACAGGAGGAAACATCATGCAGACATTATCAATCATCAATTTAAAGGGTGGAGTAGCCAAAACAACATCCAGTGTCAATATGACGCACATTCTGGCAGCAGTACACGGGGCAAGGGTACTGCTTGTAGACAACGACAAACAGGGAAACACAAGTAAATTTCTGAACCGCCACAATTACGATCATGCAGGAATGGCAGAAATCATGGTGGAGAGAAAACCGGATATGAAAGAAATCATTCAGCACACGGAGTTTCCGGGACTGGATGTTATCACAGCAAATATGAACCTGCTCACTGCAAACTTAAAAGTTATGCTGGATCAGCAGCGACCGCAGCAGACAAGATTAAAAGCAGCGTTGCAGCAGGTAAGCGGCGAATACGATTACTGCATTATTGACAATGCACCGGATATCAACATAAGCACCATAAACGCACTGGTTGCATCCAATACGGTAATGGTACCGATAACCATTGATGATTTTGCAATTGACGGTCTGGCAGAGCTGAAAGAACAGATTAACAACACAAAAGAAGATCTTAACCCAGAGTTACGCTTTTTAGGATGCTTTATCACACAGTTTGACCGGACAAATGAAGCTGATACCCAGGGCGAAGAGTTTTTGAAAATGCAGGAGTGCAGTTTGTTTGAAACACATATCCGCAGAACGCCAAAAATGAAGCCCAGTACATTTGCAAGAGAACCTATCATTGAATACTCTGCACGCTGCGGAGCGTCACTGGACTATAAAAAGCTGGTGGAAGAATATCTGGAGAAATTAAAGGAAAATGTGACCAAATAGGTCACAAAGAACGGAGGTAAAGAGCATGGCAGCAAAAGCAGAAAAATTTAATTTGATGGACCTGTTAAACCAGAGATCAAAACAGAAACAGGAAGCAGAGGAACAGCATCCGGCAGCAGTTCCGGAAGTATCAGAAGAAACACCGGAAGAAGAGGAACAGCAGGAAAATGTATTCAAGGTCGATGTATATGATCTGATCCCATCAAAAGAAAATTTCTATCATGTTGACGACACATTGAAACATTCAATTGAACTGGTAGGCATTTTGCAGCCATGTCTTGTGAAGAAGTCACGCGGTAGAAAATACAGAGTGATTGCAGGGCACCGCCGCCGTCTTGCGGCAATGGCCCTGACAGAAGAAGGAAAAGAACAGTTCCGTTATGTTCCTTGCGTACTTCAAAAAGATGCGATTCAGAGAGGGGTAAACGACGAAATCATAGATAAACTGGAACTGATTTTAGCAAACGGATTCCGTGATAAAACAGACTTTGAAAAAATGACAGAAATCATGGAATTGAAAGAGATCGCGAAAGAGTTAAAAAAAGAATACAGCTTATCCGGACGTGTGCGTAAATGGCAACTGGAATTGATACAGCTTTTAGGAATACCAGGAGCGAAAGCGGCGCAGATCTCACGATATGAAGCGATTTACAATAACCTTGAAAAAGAACTGATGCAGGAGTTCAAAAACGAAAGACTGATTTTTTCCGTGGCAGCAGAAGTCGCAGGCATGGAACGAGAATGGCAGTTAAGAGCATATGACAAACTGCTGGAGAACGGGGAATTGTCACTTGCAGAAGTAAAGCAGATGAAAAAGCAGATTGAAGCCGAAAAACAGTGTCCAGGACAGATGGAATTACCAGATATGCAGGGGGAAGAACCAGAGGACGAAGCAGAACCGGAAATGGTAGGAGAGGAACTGGAGAAAGAAACAGAACAGACCGAACCATCACCGCAGGAAGAATGGATAGATCCAGAACCAGAAACCGTAGAAGCGTTATGTTATAGCTGCGATAAATACGAAGTCTGCCACGAAAAGAAAAGCACCGTAACAAGATGCAACGCATATGTAAATCGCAAAGAAGCCAGACTGACAGAGGAAGAGAAGTACAACAGGGAGCAGGCAGCAATTGACCGGGAGACAAAAAAGAAATTGCAGGAAAAAGCGCAGGAAGAAAAAATGCAGAACCTTCCGGGAGATACAAAGAAAAAGAAATATGTACGGATCTCCAGAACACAGTATGAGGAAATGGAAGGAGGAAAGAAGCCATACATAATTCTGAAAAGCGCAGAACACTTCAATGCAGGTGACATAATCACAGCACAGGTATTCGAGGGTGGAAGATCCACCGGAGAAGTAATTGACCTGTATATTACCTGTATTGATGATGAAAGCACATCGTCCGCAATCAACAGCGGTTATGTGATTGCTGGAATCTTGAAAAAGGAAGTTGCAGCAGATTTAGGTTTATTAGAGGATGTGGAAGAATAATGGGGCTATTGGCAGCAGTGATAGACACATTGAATAGAGTTGACGCAAAGAGGGCAACACCAGAAATGGTTGTTACCCTTGCTGCGCGTTCAGAAAAGAATAGAGAAAGGCAAGCAGGAGGGAATAAGCATGGCAAGGGAAATAGCGCAGATGAATAAGACCACCGTCATTAAATACCTGAAATACAGCAGGGGGATTGATGATGAAATAAAAATCAAAAGAAATATCGTGGAAGATCTGGAAATGTGTTACGACACATCAGCAGCAGTAAACTATGATGGTATGCCAAAGGGACAGAACCATATATCAAACCCAACGGAGAAAGTCGCCATGAATATTCCTGACTATGTAAGAAAAGAGATACGGGAGTATACAGAGGAAATAGAACAGTTGCAGAAGTTAAAGTGTGAGATCGTAAAAGAAGTGCTGCGGTTATCACTGAAACAAAAGCAGGTAATAATGATGTTCTACTTTCAAGACTTGCGTTGGGTACAGATTGCAGATCTGCTACATTATTCAGAAAGACAGTGCAAGAACATACGAAACGAAGCGGTAGAAAGATTACTGGTAATATTCCAGAACAATAAAACAATCCGTGATTTTAAAATAAAGGAATAATCATTGCCCGATATTGCCCGCTGTACAGTGCTATAATTTTGTACAGAAATCCAGGAAAACAAAGGCAGAAAGATTTTTAAAAAATAAAAAATTTATAATTTCCAGAAAAATGAGAACATCGGAAATGAGAAAACAAACGAAGGAGGGGAGATGGTATGGCAAGAAAGGCGAACCCGCAAAGAAAGGAATCGTTGAAAAGATTCCTGGACAGCAGAGGGAAAATATCCCTGGATGAATTGGCGCAGCAGGCAGGAGTACCCAAAAGAACAATAAGCAAATGGAAGTGTGAAGACAAGTGGAATGAACAACTGGAACAGCAGCCAAAGAGGAAAGGCGGACAGCCGGGAAATAAGAATGCAGCAGGCAAGACACCAAAGAAGAACGGAAACAGAAACGCAGTAACACACGGCGCATATATGCAGATAAGCTACGCGGATATCCCAGAGGATAGGGCGACGGCTATACAGAACTTGACAGGCAGCAGCAAGGACCATCTAACAGAGGAACTAAAGACGCTGTTGCTGCGGAGAGAATACCTGCAACAGCAGTTAAAGAAGTATACAGACGCAGAGAGCCAGCCGACGTTCTACGTTGATAAGATCGTACACATGATTGTACCTAAGTCACTTGAAGAGGTGCGACAGGAGGACGACGCAGGCATAGAGACAGGAGAAGCAGAGGACCCGGAAGCAAGGGAGCCGAAGGCGGCAGCAGGCGCGGAGAGAATGAAAACAGCAATGAAATCTATAATCAAAGCGTCACCATTTGACCGGGCAATGAAGATACAGGCGGAGCTGACAAAGGTAGACGGCAGGATCTTAAAAGCAATTGACAGCATTAAATCATATGAGATTGAGGAACGAAAGATACAACTCGAACAGAGCAAGTACGAGTTAGCAAGGCAGCGGCTAACCGGCGAAATAGAAATAAATGATAATGACATTGAAGAGGTCGTGGACGACCTTCTGGACGGCGAAAACGCGCCGGACGGGGCGGGGGAATAGGTTCTTTCAGCGAAAATCACGGCCTGCGGGTCGCGGAAGGCCCATTCCTTCTCCAGTTTTGAGCAAAAATTTTTCATTTCCGGATTTTCCGGAACGATTTTTAGGGGGGGGGTGTGTTAAAAAAAATGAAGCTGTACACTTCCGCCGCGATCGCTCGCCGGTTAGATATGACCGAAAGGAACGTGCGCAGCCTTCGCGACAAAGGGATTATAAGAGAATACAGACCCGGTCTTTATGATCTGGGAGAAGTGACCGTGCAGTATATCAATTTTCTGCGAAAGAATAACCCGGAAGCAGAAGAAAAGGTTGATTACAACACGGAAAGAGCAAAGCTGATAAGAGCAAAGAGAGAAAGCCAGGAATTAGAATTGCAGTTGAGGAAAAACGAACTGCATAGCACCGAAGATATAGAGCAGACAATAACAGATATGCTGATACGGTTTAAAACACGATTACTGGCGTTACCTGCAAAACAGGCACCATTACTGGCAAAAAAAACGGATCAGGCAGAAATATTCAAACTGATAAAAGCCGGAGTGGATGAAGCATTGGAGGAATTGGCAGATTACGACGCACTTTTTGGAGGTGAGGAAGACGCAGGAGCAGACAAAGAACCTGTTCCGGAAGATATTTAAGGTCCTTGAACCGCCGCCAGATCTGAAATTATCAGAATGGGCGGACAAATACAGAAGATTATCTTCCGAAGCATCCGCAGAGCCGGGACGCTGGAGAACATCAAAGGCACCATATCAGAAAGAAATCATGGATGCGATCACAGATATAAACATAAGAAAAGTGGTTGTTATGTCTGCGGCACAGGTAGGGAAAACAGATGCAATGATCCTAAACCCGATAGGATATTACATACATTACGAACCATCACCGATTATGGTTTTACAGCCAACAATCAACATGGCGGAAGCATTCAGCAAAGACCGATTAACACCGATGATCCGCGACACGCCGGTTATATGCGAAAGAATCAACGATAAGAGCAGAAACAGCGGGAACACGATCTTGCAAAAGATTTTTCCAGGCGGGCACGTCACTATGGTAGGGGCGAACAGCCCATCTTCTCTGGCATCCAGACCGATTAGAATATTGCTTGCGGATGAAATAGACCGATATCCGGCAACGGCAGGAAATGAAGGAGATCCGCTGTTCCTGGCAGCGAAGCGTTTGACAACATTCTGGAACCGAAAGGAAGTAGATGTGTCAACACCAACAATAAAAGGACTGTCCAGAATAGAAGTGGAGTACGAAAACAGCAGCAGGGGCGAATGGAACACACCGTGTCCATGCTGCGGAGCATTACAGCCGTTAAAGTGGGCGAATGTGGTATTTGATAAAGACGATCTTTCAGAAATCCGGTATGTTTGCGAAGAATGCGGGGCAGTGTCCGCAGAAGTGGAGTGGAAAGAACATTTTG
>CAVJRB010000227.1:0-4822 GCA_963651655.1 bacterium
TGTTTTTATTTGCCTTTGTGGGACCGCTTCTGATTCCATATGGCTATGACGAGTTTAACAAAGGTGCGGAGAATCTTTATCCCTATCACTATACCCTGGAAGATCAGCAGCGTGTGAATGATGAGATTGCTGCAAGAACCCAGTCTGAAGTGGTAGATGTAGATGAGATGATCGCACAGGCCAAGGAAGAAGCTGAGAAAAATGGCGAGAAATTCACAAAGAAGGACGAAGCCGTGATCCGTGCAAAAGCAAAGGTTGCAGCAAAGCCTGCAGATACTTCTTCTGAGGAGGAGAGCGTAGATGAGGATTCCATCCGCAAGGAGCTTGGAATCAAGAAACACCTTTTCGGCTATTCCCAGGCAGAGCTTGAGAGCAAGGCAAATGGGGAAAGCGTATTCCCCCATGTATTTGGTACGGATATGTATGGCCGCGACATTCTGGTCCGCGTTATGTACGGTGCCAGAGTTTCCATGTCCGTTGGTGTATTTGCTGCCATCCTGGTACTTGTGATCGGAGCTCTTTACGGAGCAATTTCCGGTTACTGCGGCGGCAAGGTTGACGCAGTGATGCAGCGTATTGTAGAACTTATTTATGCAGTTCCGGAGATGCTGGTTGTGCTTCTGATCGCAACTGCACTGAAGCCGATTCTTACAGACTATGTAAACTCTGCAGGAACCAGTCCTTTGAAGTCCTTTGTCAATGTCCTTGGACCGAACCTGATTTCCATGTTCATTGCATTTGGTCTTCTGTACTGGGTAACCATGAGCCGTATTATCCGCGGCCAGGTGCTTCAGCTGAAACAGCAGGAGTATGTAACTGCAGCCAGAGCCCTTGGTGCTTCAGGTGGAAGAATCATCCGCCGTCATCTGCTCCCCAACTGTATCGGACAGATCGTTGTTACCACCTGTCTGCAGATTCCGTCTGCTATTTTCTTGGAGTCCTTCTTATCCTACCTTGGCGTTGGTGTTTCCGCACCCCTTCCAAGCCTTGGCTCCATGGCAACAGATGCACTGAGCGGTATGTACACCTATACTTACAGACTGATCGTACCTTCTGTGATCTTAAGTGTCATGATCCTTGCCTTCAACCTGTTTGGCGATGGTCTTCGCGATGCGCTTGATCCGAAGCTGAAGAAATAAGAGAGGAGGAGAAAAATGTCTGAACAGAAAAAGAAATTACTGGAAGTAAAAGACCTGAAAGTCTCCTTCTTTACCCCGGCCGGCGAAGTAAAGGCGGTTGGCGGTATTTCCTATGACCTTGACTATGGAGAGGTTATGGGAGTGGTTGGAGAATCCGGTTCTGGAAAGAGCCAGGAAGCATATTCGATCATGGGACTTCTTCAGTCCCCTGGTAAGGTGATCGGAGGTTCCATTACCTTCGAGGGAAAAGACGTACTCTCTTTTTCCAAGGAGGAGATGACAGCATTTCGAGGAAATAAAGTAGCCATGATTTTCCAGAACCCCATGACCTGTCTGAATCCGGTTTACACCATCGGAAACCAGCTGGTTGAGGCTCTTCGTGCCCATGACAAGAAAATCAGCAAGGAAGAGGCAGAGAAGCGTGCCATGGAAATGATGGAGATGGTTGGCATCAACAATGTGGAGAAGCGTATGAAGCAGTATCCACACGAGTTTTCAGGCGGTATGAGACAGCGTGTTATGATCGCCATGGGACTGATCTGCCATCCACAGCTTTTGATCGCAGACGAGCCGACCACAGCTCTTGACGTTACCATTCAGGCACAGATCCTGGATCTGATGAAGGATCTTCAGAAAAAGACCGGAATGGGAATCATTTTCATTACACACAACCTTGGTGTTGTGGCAGATATCTGCGATAAGGTATCCGTTATGTACGCAGGTAAAATTGTAGAGCAGGGACCTGTAGATGATATTTTCTACGAGCCTGCCCATCCATATACAAAAGGTCTTCTTCGCTCCATGCCCCGTGTGGATGCTGAGAGCTATGAGCGTCTGATTCCGATTGAGGGAACACCGGTTGATATGCTCAATCCGCCGGAGGGATGTCCATTTGCTCCCCGCTGCGAGCATTGCATGAAGATCTGTCTGAAGAAAATGCCTCCTTACGTGGAAGTAGGCGAGAAACATCGCTCTGCCTGCTGGCTTCGTGTTCAGGAGCTTATGAACAAGGAGGAGAAATAAATGGCAGAAGAAAAGAAACTTCTCGAAATTGAGAATTTACGAAAATATTTTCCCATAAATGGTGTAAAGGGACCGGGCGTACAGGCTGTACAGGATGTTTCCCTCTATATCAAAAAGGGTGAGACACTTGGTCTTGTTGGGGAATCTGGCTGCGGTAAAACTACACTCGGAAGAACCATCCTTCGTCTCTATGAGCCAACTGGCGGAAAGATTATTTACGATGGTGAGACCATTTATGACAATCCCCTGGATAAAGACGGCAAGCCTCTTGGAAAAGCAAAGGCTGTGAAAATGCTTCCTTACAGAAGAAAAATGCAGATCATTTTCCAGGATCCGTCTGCTTCCCTTGATCCTCGTATGACAGTTGGGGAGATCATCGGTGAGGCAATTGATATCCATAAGCTTGCAGCTAATAAGAAAGACCGTGCAGATATGATCAAGGAACTGCTGGCACAGGTTGGATTAAATACAGAGCATGCAAACCGTTATCCCCATGAGTTTTCCGGCGGTCAGCAGCAGCGCGTTGGCATTGCCCGCGCCCTTGCGGTAAAACCGGAGTTCATTGTCTGTGATGAGCCGATCTCCGCACTGGACGTTTCCATCCAGTCACAGGTAGTCAATATGCTGGAAGACATGCAGGAGCAGATGGGACTGACTTATCTGTTTATTGCCCATGATCTTTCCGTTGTCCGTCATATTTCAAATCGAATCGGTGTTATGTATCTTGGTTCCCTTGTGGAACTGGGAGAGAGCTATGAGCTGAACAGACATCCGATCCATCCATATACACAGACCCTGCTTTCTGCGGTTCCGGTTCCGGATCCGAAGCTTAGCAGAACCAGAAAGCGTATTATTCTGGAGGGAGACGTTCCAAGTCCTATGAATCCGCCAAGCGGATGCCGCTTCCACACCAGATGTCCTTATGCAACAGAAAAGTGCAGCCAGGTAACTCCTGTATTTAAGGAGCACGAGCCGGGCCACTGGGCAGCTTGTCATCTGTTGGATCAATAAAAGGTTTTGGTATTAAGTTCTCTATCTTGGAGAACTGCTTAATACACGCGTCGGTTCTCATTTCTCATACGGCGCAAAAAAGCAAAAAGGAGGAAAAGTAATGAGAAGAAAATTTATGTCTATGGCACTGACTGCAGCTATGGTAGTAAGCATGGCAGCCACTCCGGTATTCGCAGAGGATACAGCATCTGATGAGGGATTCAACCTGAATCTTTGTATCGCATCTGAGCCGCAGACCATCGACCCTGCACTGAACTCTGCAGTTGACGGAGCAATCATGTGCAACCATATGTTTGAAGGTCTGATCAAATGGGTAAATGATGGCGAAGGAAATGCCGTTACAGCTCCTGGACAGGCTGAGTCCTGGGAAAAGACAGAGAACGAAGATGGTACTGTAACTTATACAATCAAGCTTCGTGACGGAATCAAATGGTCTGACGGACAGGCTGTAACAGCTGGTGATTTTGTTTATGCATGGCAGCGTCTTGCAAATCCTGAGACAGCAGCAGACTACTGCTACATGATCGATATGGTAAAAGGCTATGATGAAGTTGCTGACGGAAGTGCAGATCCAAGCACTCTTGGAATTACAGCAGTTGATGATCAGACTCTTCAGATCGACCTTACCTATGACTGCCCATATTTCGAAGAAATCATGGCATTCCCGGCAACCTTCCCGGTTCGTCAGGATATGGTAGAGGGAAGCGACAACTGGACATTTGATCCAAGCACATACATTGGCAATGGACCATACAAAATGACAGAGTGGTCCCACAACGCTTACATCTCCATGGAGAAAAATGAGAATTACTATGATTATGACAACCTTGGACCGGACACCATCAAGTTTACACTTCTTGATGACAACAACGCAATGCTTAAGGGTTACAACAACGGAGAGCTTGATTTCATCGAGAATCTTCCTGTAGATGAAATCCCAACCTACCTTGCTTCCGGAGATCTTGAGATTGGTGACTATCTTGGAACATACTATGTATGCTTCAACACAGAGGATGAGGTATTCTCTGACCCGAACATCCGTAAAGCATTCTCTCTTGTAATTGACCGTAACTATATCGTAGAGAACGTTTCCCAGGCTGGTGAGGTTCCGGCTGACGGATATGTTCCGAACGGTGTAAATGATGCAGCTGGTGCTGGAAGCGATGACTTCCGTACAGTAGGCGGTTCTTACTACAGCATTTCCGATGAGGATTATGAGGCTAACTGTGAGGAGGCTCGTCAGCTTCTTGCAGATGCTGGATATCCAAACGGCGAAGGATTCCCAACTGTAGAGTATCTGTACAACACAGCTGATAACCACAAGAAGATCGGTGAGGCTCTTCAGAACATGTGGCAGACAGAGCTTGGCGTAACTGTTAACCTGAACAACCAGGACTGGAACGTATTCCTTCAGAACAGAAAAGATGGCAACTTCCAGATTGCACGTAACGGCTGGATCGCAGACTACAACGATCCTTGCTCCTTCCTGGATATGTGGTACACAGACGGCGGAAACAACGATGCTCAGTACTCCAACCCGGACTACGACGCAGCTATCGATGCAGCAAAAGCTACCTCTGATCCGGAAGAGCGTATGAAAGCATTCCACGAAGCTGAGGATATCCTCATTGGACAGGACAGCGTACTTG
>CAVJRB010000228.1:0-2945 GCA_963651655.1 bacterium
GGATAAATCCGTCCAGGGTGACGGTGTAAGTCACATCCGGCACATACTCCATGTCTGCGTTTCGCGCACTGTTCCACAGGCTCTCCCGCTCTTCTTCTGTAAGAAGGTCAATGCCGAAGGTAAAATGCTCCGGCAATTCTGCCCTTGGGAACGGATAGGCCCAGGACTCTCTTTCGCTGTCGTCATCTTCAGACGCCTTTAAATCATGATTGAAATCGCCGCCGCACAAAACATAGTTTCCGGCTTCGTATTCTTTCTCCATGTCAGCGGCAAGCATGCTGATCTGACCTTCCCGGATCTCATCGCTGTTTCCGTAGGCAGACATATGCAAGGCAAAAATTACCAGCTCTTTCCCATTTTCCACAGGCACTCTGGAAATGCTATAACATCTGTCCAAATCAAAAAACTTGGTAAAGGATGTGGACACCGGGAAGCTTCTTCGAAGTGCAGAAGTCACCGGATATCTGGAGAAAAGCCCAATGCCGGATTTGCTGCTTCCATGGGGCTGGGTAAATGGATAGAACAAAAAGGCGGAGTCATAATTCTGTGCAAACACATAATTGTAATCCGGGAAGCAGTCCTTCAAAATAGAATATTCATCTACATGGTAACTTCTTGTGGAGTCCAGATCCACCTCCTCGATCATGGCAAAATCCGGATCATAAGAGGCTGCCAGCTCTCCCGCTCCCTGAACGGCATCCAGCACGCTGTCCTTGCTTTTGGCCCAGGAGGATTTGCCGCCGTCCATGAAAAAACTGAAGTCCGGGGTGTAGGCGCCGAAACCGATGTTGTAGGTAAGGGCGGAATATTCCGTGTCAGTGTGAAGGGAAGAAAGGTCTGATGTCTGCGCTACAGAAGTTTCCACCTTAAGTTCCTGGTTGTCCGCAATCCGGTGATAGCTGGCGAAAAGATAGATCAGGTATCCTGCAAGCAGAACCAGAACCGCCCCAAGCAGGATTCCCACTGCTTTCAGAAATTTTTTCATATTGTAAAAGCTCCTTTATGTAAGATATAGAAAGCTTAACATAAAAGGAGCCGATTCACAAGTTCCTATTCATTTTATAAAGAGTTGCTGTCGGGAACCACTTCGTTTACAGCAACTACAGGGATACTGATTTCCGTAACGAATTTCTCCGTGTCGCTGGTGAGTCCATAGTCGATCATAGTGATTTCTCTGGAAAAACCAGTCACCTGCAAATTATGATCATCTATATATTTCAGAAGCTTCTCATACTGCGCAGGTGCTTCCCCGTGGCTTCCACGGAAACGAATGCTAGCACAGAGGGTTTCTGGCATAATTTCCACTTTGCCGTCATACTGATCTTCTTCATCCAGAAGAAGAAAAATTCCGTCGTACTGTCCGAAGCTTCTTTCCGCCAGATGTTCCGCAGAGATACCCACTCCCACTTTTCCAAGAAAAATAAGGGCTTCCTTCTGCTTCTGCTCCAGCTTGCGGATGGCTCTCTCCATGTCCACAAATTCCCGGATGGTAAGGGTGCCCTCCATCCAGACGAAACGGCATGCACTGCCAGGACCAAGACAGATGGTATCCAAAGTGGATTTCCGGGCGTCTTTTAGCTGGCTTAAGCGGTTGTCGATTTTTCGCTCGATGCGCTTTAATTCCTTCTGGCGGTTCACTACGATTTCTTTTTGCTGCTGCAGCTTCTCCTCGATCCGGTCAATGTCCCGGTTCTGAAGGAAATCCGCAATTTCATTCAGGGGCATATCCAGCGCCCGAAGATAACGAATGGTATTCAGAGGCTCAAACTGTCTGGTGCTGTAATAGCGGTAGCCGGTTTCCGGGTCTGTAAATTCCGGGACCAGAAGCCCCATTGTCTCGTAATGGCGCAGACTGCTGACGCTTAAATGAAACATTCTGGCGACCTCGCCGATTTGAAATAAGTCTCTGTTTTCCATGGCTCGTCCTCTTTGTTGTAAGTATTATTTTGGGCGTTTATGCAGCAATCGCATATGCTTCCTAAAAAAGTTCAGGCACTGACCGCATTACTGCTCTTACTTCCTCTGTTAATCACAGTAAATGCAATCACACAGATAATCACAGACAGCAGTGATCCTGTGGCAGTTGCAAGTCCCATTGGCAACAGTGTACCCGGAAACAGCCTGGATGTCAAATAAACACCTGGAACTCGTACCAGGGCGATTGCAATAATGTTGTGCATAAAAGACAGCCCGGATTTGCCGCAGGCGCAGAAATAACCGCTGAAGCTGAAATGGATTCCTGCAAAGATCACGTCAAAAATATATCCCCGCAGATACTGGCCGCCAGCCAGGGCAACTGCGGAATCCGTTGTAAATAAGCCAACCACCGGCTCTGCCACAAACTGGATCAAAATGGCAACGATCACACCAAAGCCCACTGCGATCATAGTGGCATAGCGCAGAACCTCTTTTGCCCGCTCCGGCTTCTTCGCTCCGATATTCTGTGCTCCAAGGGCGGATACCGTTGACAGCATGGAGGACGGTACCAGGAACAAAAAGCTGATGATTTTTTCCACGATTCCCACTGCTGCTGCGTCGGTGAGGCCTCGTTTGTTGGCAATGATGGTGATGATGATGAATGCGATCTGGATCAGTCCGTCCTGCACGCAGATGGGAATACCGATCTGAAGGATTTTGCCCATGGTCTGTCTGCGGGGACGAAAGTCCTGTCTGCTGATGCTGATCCCGATTTTTTTCCGTAAAATTACAGTGAGCGCAATGATCACGCTAAAGGTCTGGGAAAGGGTGGTGCCAAGAGCGGCACCTGCTGGTCCAAGATGCAGAGCTCCCATGAATACGTAATCCAGCACAATGTTCACAACGCATGCGATGGCAATGAAATACATGGGACTTTTGGAATCTCCCATTCCGCGGAAAATGGAGCTGATAATGTTGTACGCGGTGATAAAGGGAATTCCGATGAAGCAGATGGTCAGATATGTAAC
>CAVJRB010000229.1:0-2201 GCA_963651655.1 bacterium
GCATCCGCGGAGATTAAAACTGTCCGCGGAGCCGGATATTCTCTGGAGGAAACCTCATGCTGAAGAAAATGAGATGGCATTTTATTCTGGCGGCTATGGCTGCAGTATTTATCATGCTGGTGGTGGTGCTTGCCGGAATCAACCTGTGGAATTACCACAACACCGCCAGCCGCACAGACCAGCGGATACAGGAAATCTATACCTTTGAGGCTGGCAAGGCAACTGGTGCAGAAGGGGAATCGGGGCCAGCTGCAGATGCCAGTCAAAATTCAGAGATTCCGCCTGTAAATGCAGCAAATACATCAAATCCTCCTGCAGGACAAAAATTAGCAGAAACGCAACAGCCAGAAAATGGTCCTGCAAGAACGGAAGCAGCAACAGAGCAGTCAGAAGACGAACCGGCACAGTTGGAACAGACAGAAACTCAGCCTCCAGCCTTCCCTGGTCCGGGGCAGGATCATGACCCGGAAGCGCCGTACACCACTCGCTTTTTCCTGGTAAAGCTGGATGAAAACGAAGTAGTAACAGAAGTCTCCACGGACTTTATCGCGTCTGTTACACAGGAAGAAGCCGAAGAATACGCCCGGAACATTTTAGATGGAAAAAGAGAAAAAGGTTATTATAAAAACTACAGATTTCAGATGATATCTGATAACAATGAGAAAATTGTTATATTCTTAAACTGTTCCATGGAACTGCATTCCGCCCGGAATGTACTTCTGATCTCCTGTCTCATGGGTGCGGTATGTCTTCTTATTGTGTTTCTTCTGGTGCTGCTTCTTTCCAGGCGTGCCATGGAGCCTTACATCCGCAATATGGAGCGCCAGAAGCGTTTTATCACAGATGCAAGCCACGAGATCAAAACCCCGCTGACCTCCATTGCAACCAGTGTAGATGTGATCGAAATGGAACACGGAACAGACGAATGGATTGAAAATATCCATAAGCAAACCAAAAAGATGTCCAGAATGGTGGCAGACCTTGTCACCCTGTCCCGGCTTGACGAGGAGAATCCTTTCCCGGAAAAGACAGAATTTTCCTTAAGCGATGCGGCATGGGAGGTGGCAGAACCCTTCGCTTCCCTTGCGAAGGCCCAGGGGAAAACCTACACCCAGCGGATTGAAGAAAACCTTACCCTATGCGGAAATCCAGACTCCATCCGCCAGCTGATTTCCATTCTTCTTGACAATGCACTGAAATATTCAGATGAACATGGAAGCATTCGCCTGGATGTGTACAAGGTTCACGGAAAAACGAAAATAGAAGTTTTTAATACCTGCATTCTGGAGGATACCAAAAATCTTTCCCGACTGTTCGACCGCTTCTACCGTCCGGACGATTCCCGTTCCAAAAAGACGGGAGGCACCGGAATCGGGCTTTCCATTGCCCAGGCGGTCGCAGAAGCCTACGGTGGGAAAATCAAAGTGCATAGTAAAGATGGGAAGTCTATTCTTTTTCAGGTAAGCATTTAAAACATCAGTAGTTTGCCTGGCTTGTAAATGTATATTGAAAACCATTGCTATTAAAGGGACAGTTGGAAAAATTTCCGAACTGTCCCTTTAAAATATCTATAAATTGGATATTTATAAAAGTACAGTACTCCTGTATGCTTTCAAGCAAATAAAACACAAGAAGCGAAAGCCAAAGTGAGACAGAGCTTCGAGGTCCCCTAGAGCGTGTTTGAAAAATCATTCCTGCAATCTGCACGCCCCACTTTGCGGTATATTTCACCCGAATTCGGTTGTCGTAGCCCGCTACGACGCCCTCATCCGGGCAAAATCTCCCACAAATTGTGACGCACATCTTGCAGAAAGCCTTTTTCAAACACGCTCTAGGGGATTACTTACTTGGATGAAATTCACATACAGGAGGAAATCAAAATGAGCCAGGAAAGATATGCATTAAATAAACAGCTTGCGCAGATGTTAAAAGGCGGAGTGATCATGGATGTTACCACTCCGGAGCAGGCAAAGATCGCAGAGGAGGCAGGTGCCTGTGCTGTTATGGCACTGGAGCGCATTCCGGCAGACATCCGCGCAGCAGGCGGCGTCTCCAGAATGAGCGACCCGAAAATGATCAAAGGAATCCAGGAGGCCGTTTCCATTCCGGTTATGGCAAAATGCAGAATCGGACATTTTGTGGAGGCACAGATCCTGGAAGCAATCGAAATCGACTACATTGACGAGAGCGAGGTTCTTTCC
>CAVJRB010000229.1:2211-4996 GCA_963651655.1 bacterium
GGAGAGAAAACGGTGTCAGGTCTGTGACGGACCTGTTGTAAACGGCAGATGCAAGCTGTGCGGAATGCCTTATCGAAATGATGAGACGCTGTATCATCTGAATGAGAACAGAAGCGATCATTACCGCCATGCCACCAGCAGAGCGCGTGCTATGATGCGCCAGGAGGAGATCCCGCTGGGGGATAAGAAGCCGGGAAGCGCAGGAACCTATAAGGCAAATGCACAGACGGCGGCAGCAAAAAAGAATGCCAGTGGAAATAAAGCGGCGGGGAACGGCTATAGGCAAACTGCGGCGAATAAGCCTGGCGGAGCTTCTTCTAATGCCAGCAGAACGAATATGGGAAATTCTTATGGACAGAAACAGACCGCAAACAGTACATATGCCAAGAGCTATAGCGCAGGAGGCAAAAGCGGTACTCATACAAAAGCGCCTGCTAAGAAGAAAAACAGCTGGCTTGGCTGGCTGATTATGATCATCGTGATCTGTTCTGTGGTGCCTGGGCTGAGAGATGGGATCCAGGAAGGTTTTATGCAGGAGTTCGGGGACTCTTTCAGTGAAATGTTTGGAGAAGCCTATGAAATGCACGCTGGAGATACTCTGGTGGTGGGTGGAGGAATTGAGGCTGGTTATTATACAGCATCCTGCGATAAAGGCATTCTATATTTTACCATCCAGGGAAAAGATGGCGAAAACGGAAGAATGTCTGTAGCAGAAGAGGAAGAGTGTAAGATTACCTTAAATGAGGGTGACATGATACATGTGGTCAGTGCAGATCCCCAGGATGCTGCCCTGCGGCTGACCTTGCATGAAAATTAACAGGATGGGTGCAGGTATTGATTGTGAAGCAGGATAGGCAGCATATTGGCATAATGTTTTGCCGTAAGAGACTCACCAGAAGAAAGGATACAACCAGGAAATGACAGAAGAAAAAGAAACAAAATCAGGACGCAGGAAAAAATGGATGCTGGTGGCAGGTACGATCCTTGTGATCGCAGCTGTGTTCACCTGGATTTCCTGGAATTCCATGCATCCGTCCAAGACCGTGACCATGAAGGAACTGGAAGATTATGCCAGCCAGGAGCTGATCAATCAAATCGAATGCATCAACGGTTCTTATGTTGTGATGATCTACGACGAACAGGAGCAGGCAAGTGACTGGTATGCCCTTGCAGATGAGGCTGACCAGGCTGAAATGGAGGCGCTGGCGGAAAAAGCAGATGTACAGATCAGAAGCCAGAAGATCTCTCCGCCTGTGATTTTCATTATGTATGCTATACAGTTTGCAATCTGTTATGGGATTGTGTGGGGAATCTGGAGACTCTACGGGAAATTCCGGATTGGAAAGAGAAAACAGCATTATCGGGTGTAAGGAAAAACCTTGTGTTCATAGTCATGAAAAATAGAGAATGACGATGAACGCAAGGTTTTATTTTGTTTCTACGAAATAGAAAGCCCCTTGGGGACATGCTCTAGCGGCTTATCGAATGATAGTTCCAGCCTTCTCTTCATATCCTTCTTTGGCATGAGCCATGTCTGTGATAACAGCGGCACGTCCTTCGCCTTTTTCGATGAAGGAGATACCAGCCTCGATCTTCGGAAGCATGGAGCCGGAAGCAAACTGATCTTCCTCTATGTATTTCTTAGCATCTGCTGCAGAAATGGAACCAAGCTTCTGCTCATCTGCCTTGCCAAGATTCAGGCTTACATTCTCTACGCTGGTAAGGATGAGAAGTGTGTCTGCATTCAGTTCTTCTGCAAGGAGTCCGGCAGCAAGATCCTTCTCAATAATAGCGCTGGCACCGTGAAGGTTGATGCCCTGCTCAAGAACCGGGATTCCGCCGCCGCCTGCTGCGATGACTACCTGGTCTGCATTAAGAAGTGCGCGGACAGTCTCAATCTCAACGATCTTCTGAGGCTTGGGAGCTGCTACGATACGTCTGTATCCGCCTTCTGGAAGCTTGGTAACGAAATTGCCCTTCTCTTCCTCAGCTTCTGCCTCTTCCTCGGTAAGCACACGTCCGATGATCTTCTCCGGATCTGCAAATGCATCGTCATAAGGATCGATGACAGTCTGGGTAAGGACGGTGGCAACAGGTTTATAAATACCGCGCTTGATAAACTCTGTACGGATTGCATTCTGAAGGTCGTATCCAATGTAGCCCTGGCTCATTGCGGAGCATACGGACATAGGAGCGAATGTGTAATCCGGATGGGCTTTTCCAAATTCATTCATTGCAGTGTGAATCATACCGATCTGCGGACCGTTGCTGTGGGAGATCACTACCTTCGCTCCGTCTTCAACAAGATCTGCGACTGCCTTTGCTGCAGCCTGTGTAGCAATTTTCTGCTCAGGAAGTGTTGTGCCCAGAGCTCTGTGGCCTAATGCAACTACTACGATTTTTTCACTCATAGGAGATACCTCGTTTCTGTCAAGAATATAATAGAATGTAATATAATTCATTATAAAAGGTAAAGGCGGGAATTGCAATAGATTCTTTGGGTTATTGTTCACGGAGTGAACAGTAACTTCTTTGGAATTGGAAACAGGAAAAGCCATCCGCGCGGTGCGGATGGCTTATTTCCTATATTTTTTGAGGGGGGAGATAGAGAGTGGTTTTTCATCTATCCGAGAGCTATTATATCTGTAATTTGTGAGGAAAGTGTGTCGCAAATCTAAAAGAAATCGAAAAAATATGAAATGAAAATAAAGTTTGAAATTGGAAAATATTTGTGTTAAAGTGGACATATCACAAATCCGCGTTCTGCGGAGAAGAAGTTCTATCG
>CAVJRB010000229.1:5006-41382 GCA_963651655.1 bacterium
GCGCAGGATACCCTGTTTATTTTATTTTTTCAGTTTAAGAAAGGGAGAAGTGTATGATCAAAAACAGAATATGGAAAAGAATTGCTGCATTGGGATGCTGCCTGCTGACCGGAACAGGACTTTTTTCCGGCTGTATGGCACAGCCTGTGGGAGCAGCGGCTGCAGATGGCGGAATTGTAACGGTTTCCCAGAGCGCAAGGTGGACGGATCTGGAAAATTTCCAGGCGGTAATTTCGGTCAGGGCAGAAGGACTTGGAAATTTGTCATGGACCGGGAACGAAGGGAATGAGGGCAATGAAAGCCCGGAAGGCAAAGCTGCTGGGTTTCAATCTGATGTCGGAAAGGATACATCAGAAATTGAACCAGATACCATCTCAGAAATCCAGTCAGAACCTGCTTCGAATCTGGAGGACACCTCAGAAGTTCTATCAGAATTGTCCTCAGAATCCACACCCGAAACAGTCTCAGGTGTACAATCCCGCCATCTGGTTGTCTGGCTGTCCGAATATTTTCAGCCGGACCTGCCAGCATCTTTGCCGGAAGGCTGTCTGATGGAAGAAATGCCGGTACAAACTGCAGACGGTCGAAGCGCTTCCATCTACGGTTTCCGATACAAAATAAATCCCGGCGAAACTGAAAAAAATCTGGAAATCCCGGTGAATCTGCGAAGTGAATACCGTTACCAGCTGGAGAAGAGGAACGTATCCACCTGTCAGGATGCTCCGCTTGAAAAAAATGTGGAAAACAACGGGGACGCAGGGGTTTACATAGTGGAAAAGTCAGGCAGCAGCCAATGCATTATCTGTCAGACCACCTCGGATTTTCTGGAAATTCCGGCAGGAACCTCGGATTTTTCCGTAGAAGTAAGTCCTGTGGAAGAAACTGCGGTCGCCGGCAGCCGGATTCTGATGAACGCCAGTCTTAAAAACACCGGGCAAGTACCTTTCTACCATATTTCCCTGCAGGCCCAAACCTCTGATGGGGATATCATACCAGTGTGGGAAAATGAGCCAAACTTAGAGGTGTCCCAGGAAGGTGCCCTGCTGGAAAGTCTTGCAGAAGGAGAAACAAGAACCCTTTCCTTTTATGCAGACACTTCCTCCGCGCAAAAAGGAGAGCTTACTTTCGAAGTTCTGGCACAAACCCAGGAACCCATATCCCTTGAGCGTACCGGGACGGCACAGGTGATCGTCCAGCCCTCAAAAGCCTCTTTTACAGTGAAAAAAACGGCAGACTGCGACACAGCCTGCCCAGGTGATACAGTGACCTACCAGATCAGTATTCACAACACCGGGCAGCAGACCCTTCATTCTGTCATTACTACAGAACGGTTCCAAATGGCAGGCGTTTCCGCCGCTTTCCTGGAGCAGGAGGGCGTGACCCTGAACAAGACGAAAACCCAGGCGAAAATTCCGGAAATCGTCCCGGGAGGATGCGTAAATTTAAAAGCAAGAGTTGTGCTGCCTGACCAGTTGGAAGATCAGAATCTGGTAAATCAGGTTATTGTAGTTACAGATGAAACAGGAGAAGATGAGGCAGTTCGGGATCAGACTTCCATACGGGTAGAAAATAAGAAAACTTCAGATACTGTTTCCTCTGGGGCAAAATCCGGGAACGGCAGCTCTGGCGCAGGCAGAACTGGCAAAGGCCAGGCTCCAAAGACCGGGGATAATTCTCACAGAGAACTGTTCCAGGCATTGATTTTAGTGTCTTTTCTGATTTCAGCCCTGGCTGCCAGACGGATGTTTTTTCGCAGGAAAGATTGAAAACAATTACGGTGTGTGCTATTCTATAAAAGAGTACGTTCAAATATAGGGAGGCATGTATAATGAAATTATCATCCTTATTAGAGAAGTTAGAATACACCTGCGTACAGGGGAATCCCCAGCAGGAAGTTACCGGTGTTGTTTATGACTCCAGAAAAGTAACAGAAGGTTCTCTGTTTATCTGTATCAGAGGCGCTGTTGTGGATGGACATAAATTTGTACCGGATGTAGTAGCCAAGGGAGCGAAGGTTCTGGTTGTGGAAGAGCCTGTCACTGCGCCCTCTGACGTTACCGTCATTCAGGTAGCAGATACCAGATATGCCATGGCATTTATTGCTGCAGCCTGGTTCGGACATCCGGCAGAGAAGTTAAAGACAATTGGAATTACCGGAACCAAGGGAAAAACCACCACTACTTACATGGTGAAATCCATTCTGGAAAATGCAGGATACAAGGTTGGCCTGATCGGTACCATCGAGGCGATCATTGGCGATAAGGTGATCCCTGCTTCCAATACCACACCGGAATCCTATGTGGTACAGGAATATTTCCACGAGATGGTGGAAGCTGGATGCGACTGTGTGGTTATGGAGGTTTCCTCACAGGGACTTATGCTCCACCGCACCCAGGGCTTTGTGTTTGATTTTGGTATTTTCACCAACATTGAGCCAGACCACATCGGACCCAATGAGCATAAGGATTTTGACCATTATCTGTCCTGCAAGGCTATGCTTCTGAAGCAGTGCCGGGTAGGAATCGTAAACCGGGATGACGAGCACTTTGACCGGATCGTAGAGGGACATACCTGCACACTGGAGACATATGGATTTTCCGAGAAAGCAGATCTTCGCGCAGAGGATGCCAAGCTGGTTGGCGGCAAGGGATATCTTGGAATTTCCTACCATCTGAAGGGACTTATGGATTTCCCTGTGGAAATCGACATTCCAGGTAAATTCAGCATCTATAATTCCCTTACAGCCATTGCAATCTGCCGTCACTTCAAGGTTTCCAAAGAGAATATTCTGAAAGCCCTGAAGGTAGCCAAAGTAAAAGGCCGTATTGAGATGGTGAAGGTATCCGATGAGTTTACCCTGATGATCGATTATGCACATAACGCAATGGCACTGGAAAGCCTTCTTACCACTCTTCGCGAGTATCATCCGCACAGACTGGTGTGCCTGTTTGGCTGCGGCGGCAACCGTTCCAAACTTCGCCGTTATGAGATGGGCGAGGTTTCAGGACGTCTGGCAGACCTGACCATTATCACTTCCGATAACCCAAGAGATGAGGAGCCGCAGGCGATCATCGATGATATCAAGGTAGGAATGGCCAAGACAGAGGGCAAATATGTGGAGATTCCGGACCGCAAGGAAGCAATCGCATATGCCATCCACCACGGCGAGCCAGGAGACATCATAGTTCTTGCTGGCAAGGGCCACGAGGATTACCAGGAAATCAAAGGCAAGAAATATCCAATGGATGAGCGCGTGCTGATCGCAGATATCCTTGCCGGAAAATAAAACATGACCTATGCAGATATTATTGTAGATATTTCCCATGAAAAGCTGGACAAAAGCTTTCAGTATCTGGTTCCCCAGCAGTTGGAGGACCGGATTCAGGTGGGAATGGTGGTGCAGATTCCTTTCGGAAGGGGAAACCATGTGCGAAAGGGATATGTGGTGGGGCTTTCCGGGAAGCCTAAGGTGGACGGAAGCTGTATCAAGTCCATTGTAAGCATTGAGAACGACCAGGAGACCATTGAATCCCGGCTGATCGCCCTTGCGGGATGGATGAAGGAGCATTACGGTTCTACCATGATCCAGGCGTTAAAAACCGTACTTCCCATTCAGAAAAAGGTGAAAGCCCAGGAAAAACGGTGGATAACCCTTTCCATTTCCAGGGAAGATGGGGAAAAGCTTCTGGAAGAGCTAAAGAAAACCCGGTTCAAGGCCAGAATCCGTCTTCTTGAGGCATTACTTGGGGAAGAGGAAGGCAGAATCGAGGCATCTCTGGCACTGAAGGAGCTTGGAACTACCGCGTCAGTTCTGAAGTATTTTACAGAAAACAAGGTTGTCACTGTGGAATCTGACCAGATTTACCGAAATGCGGTTTATGAAGCGGAGAAGATTCCCCGCCTGGCACCGGATACCTTAAGTGATCCGCAGAAAAAGGCAGTAGAACAGATTCTTGCAGAGTGGCAAAAGCCTGCGCCCCGTCCGGTGCTCCTTCACGGTGTCACCGGAAGCGGCAAGACCCAGGTTTATATGGAACTGATCGACCAGGTGATCCGGCAGGGCAGACAGGCCATTGTGCTGATCCCTGAGATTGCGCTTACCTATCAAACGGTGAGACGTTTTTACGGGCGATTTGGTGATAAGGTATCCGTGATCAATTCCAGGCTTTCCCAGGGGGAGCGCTACGACCAGTTCAAAAGAGCAAAGCAGGGGGAACTCCAGGTAATGGTAGGTCCCCGTTCTGCACTTTTTACTCCCTTTGGGAACTTAGGGCTGATCATTATTGACGAGGAACATGAATCCTCCTATAAAAGTGAGAATAGTCCCAGGTACCATGCCCGGGAAACTGCCATATACAGGGCGAAAATGGAAGGGGCAAATGTGATACTTGGTTCTGCCACCCCATCGATGGAAGCCTACTACCGCGCCAGTACAGGGGAATATGCCCTGGTGAAGCTGGAGGCCAGATATGAAGAGCGGCCTCTTCCCCAGGTATCAATTGTGGATATGCGGGAACAATTAAAAAAAGGCAACCGCTCCGCTCTTAGCATGGAGCTGAAAGCAGCCCTTGGCCAGTGCCTTGCAAAAGGGGAGCAGGCCATGCTGTTTCTCAACCGCCGTGGTTATGCAGGCTTTGTGTCCTGCCGTTCCTGCGGCCATGTGATGAAATGTCCGCACTGCGACGTTTCCCTAAGTGAGCATAATGGAAGAAAGCTGATCTGCCATTACTGCGGCTATGAGACAGCTAAGCCGGACAGATGTCCGGTCTGTTCCTCTCCTTATATAGGAGGCTTTAAGGCTGGAACCCAGCAGATTCAGCAGGTGGTGGAAAAAGAATTTCCAGAGGCGAGAGTCCTTCGCATGGATTACGACACCACACGGGCCAAAGGCAGCTATGAGGAAATCCTGGAAGCCTTTTCCCAGCACAGGGCAGACATCCTCATTGGAACCCAGATGATCGTCAAGGGACATGATTTTCCGGATGTAACCTTAGTCGGCGTGATCGCGGCGGATCTTTCCCTGAATGCAGATGATTACCGCAGCGGGGAGCGCACCTTCCAGCTTCTGACTCAGGCAGTTGGACGTTCCGGAAGAGGCAAAAAAGAGGGGCACGCCCTGATCCAGACCTACAGCCCGGATCATTACAGCATCCAGACAGCGTCCAGGCAGGACTACGAGGAGTTCTATGAGGAGGAGATGGGATACCGGATCCTTATGGATTATCCGCCCTCTGCCCATATGATGGCAGTGCTTGGAGTGTCGGAGGATGAGGCTGTGCTGGAGGCAGCCATGCATTATCTCAGGCTGTTTGTGGACAAGCTTCACTCTGGAAAGGAGCTGCATGTGATCGGCCCCGCCCCGGCATCTGTGGGAAAAGTAAAAGACATATACAGAAGAGTAATCTATCTGAAGCATGAGAATTATGACCTGCTTGTGCGGATCAAGGACAGGCTGGAGGAATATATTGAAATTAATTCCGGCTTCAGGAAGGTAAATATACAGTTTGATTTTTTATAAGAAAAAGGAGATTAAATAAGATGGCACTTAGAACAATCAGAACAGAGGGAGATCCCGTTTTGGAGAAAATCTGCAGACCTGTAGAGAAAATTGACAAGCGTACAAAGGACCTGGTAGGAGATATGCTGGAGACCATGTACGATGCCTGCGGTGTAGGTCTTGCAGCCCCTCAGGTAGGCGTATTAAAAAGAATCGTAGTGATCGATATCGGAGACGGCCCGCTGGTTCTTGTAAACCCGGAAATCCTTATGAATTCCGGTGAGCAGACTGGTGAGGAAGGATGCTTAAGCGTTCCGGGAATGTCCGGTCAGGTTACCCGCCCCAACTATGTGAAGGTAAAAGCCCTTGACATGGATATGAAAGAGCAGGAATACGAAGGAGAAGGACTTCTTGCAAGAGCTTTTTGTCATGAGATCGATCATCTGGATGGAAAAATGTACACCCGTCTGGTTGAAGGCGAGCTCCATCATGTAAGCTATGATAACGAGGAGGAAGAAGACTAAATGAGAATTGTTTATATGGGAACACCGGATTTTGCGGTGAATCCGCTTCATGCTCTGGCAGAAGCCGGATATGAAGTTGTGGGTGTTGTCACACAGCCTGACAAGCCAAAGGGTAGAGGAAAGACCATGCTGCCCACACCTGTAAAGGAAGAGGCAATGAAGCATGGATTTCCTGTTTTTCAGCCGGTGAAAGTGCGGGACCCGGAATTTCAGGAGGTTCTGAAGGGACTGGAGCCTGACATTATTGTGGTTGCTGCTTTCGGACAGATCATTCCGAAGAGCATTCTGGAACTGCCAAAGTACGGATGCATCAACATCCATGCTTCTCTGCTTCCAAAATACCGCGGTGCAGCACCAATCCAGCAGGCTGTGATTGACGGGGAAAAGGAATCTGGCGTAACGATCATGCAGATGGGAACCGGTCTTGATACAGGAGATATGATTTCCAAGATCATAGTACCCCTTGCTGCAGATGAGACGGGCGGAAGCCTGTTTGACAAGCTGGCAGAGGCAGGCGCGAAACTTCTTATTGAGACTTTGCCTCATATTTTTGACGGCACAGCCGTTTACGAGAAGCAGCCGGAAGAAAGCCCTACTCCATATGCAGGCATGATCACAAAGCAGATGGGGCTGATGGATTTCTCCAAATCTGCCGCAGAACTGGAAAGACTTGTGCGAGGCTTAAATCCGTGGCCAAGTGCATTTACCTTCTATAATGGCAAAACATTAAAGGTATGGGAGAGCTTCGTGGCAGAGAGTGATGATCTTAACCAGGCAGAACCTGGAACCGTTGTAAAAACAGACAAAAAAGGAATTTATGTGGCCTGCGGCGAGGGCGTTCTGGTACTTTCCCAGGTTCAGTTAGAAGGAAAGAAAAGAATGGAGGCAGACGCATTCCTTCGCGGATGTCACATAGAAGCCGGAAACAGATTCACAGATAAAAAGGAGTGATCGTATGTACGGATATGGATATCCTTATGGATTTTATTTTGATCCTACCTATGTTTTGCTGATTATCGGAATGATCCTGGCGCTGGCAGCTTCCGGAAAGATGAAAAGCACTTTCGCCCGCTACCAGCAGGTGAGAAGCCATTCCGGCCTTACCGGAGCACAGACTGCCCAGAGGATTTTAAGTGCGGCAGGAATCTATGATGTGACAGTGGTTCCCATTGCAGGAAGCCTCACGGATCACTATGATCCAAGAACAAAGAAGCTGGCACTTTCCCAGGACGTATACGGAAGAACTTCTGTGGCTGCTGTGTGCGTAGCTGCCCATGAGTGCGGACACGCTATTCAGCACAATGTGAATTATGCACCGCTGAATATCCGTTCTGCCATTGTACCAGTGGCAAATATCGGATCTTCTCTTTCCTGGCCGATCTTTCTTCTGGGACTGATCCTTTCCATTCCGGCTCTTACCACAGCAGGAATCGTGCTGTTTTCACTGGCAGTGCTGTTCCAGCTTGTGACTCTTCCGGTAGAGTTTAATGCTTCCTCAAGAGCCCTGAAAATGCTGGAAAGTACCGGAATTCTCAATCCCGAGGAAAATGCAGGTGCAAAAAAGGTGCTTACTGCAGCGGCTCTGACCTATGTGGCAGCGCTGGCTTCTTCCATTTTGCAGCTTTTGAGACTGATCATACTTTCCGGAGGTAGAAGACGGGATGATTAACGGAATCAATTCCAGGGAAATGATCCTGGAAATATTACTTGAAATTGAAGAGGGCGAGCACAGCCATGTGGCAATCCGAAACGCCCTTTCCAAATACCAGTTTCTTCCCAAGCAGGACCGGGCATTTATTACCCGGGTCTGTGAGGGAACCTTAGAGTACCGGATACAGATTGATTACATTATCAATTCTTTTTCCAAGGTAACGGTAGACAAGATGAAGCCTGCCATTCGGGAAATCTTAAGAAGTGCGGTATACCAGCTGAAATATATGGACAGTGTGCCGGACAGCGCAGTGTGCAATGAAGCTGTGAAGCTGGCACAGCGCAAGGGCTTTTATAACCTGAAGCCTTTTGTAAACGGTGTGCTTCGCACCATTGCGAGGGAAATGGACAAGGTCAGCTTCCCTAAGAGGGAAGAGAACCTTCTGAAATATCTTTCCGTGAAGTATTCCATGCCGGAGAATCTGGTAACAAGGTGGCTGGATGCATATGGAGAGGAAACTACAGAAAAGATCCTGGCTGATTTTCTTACCGAGCGGCCTCTTACCATCCGCTGCCGCACCTATCTGAATTCCAAAGAAGAAATTGTGAAAAGCCTGGAAAATCAGGGCGTAGAGGTAACGCCTGCCCCTTATCTTCCTTATGCATATGGAATTTCCGGTTTCAACCATATTCTTGCACTGGATGCATTTATTAAGGGGCAGGTTGTGGTGCAGGATGTAAGTTCCATGCTGGTTGCAGAAGTAGCCAATCCCAAAAAGGGCGACTATGTGATCGATGTGTGCGCGGCACCGGGAGGCAAAAGCCTTCACATGGGTGACAAGATGGAAGGCTACGGAACTGTGGATGCCAGGGATGTGAGCCAGTACAAGGTGAACCTGATCGAGGAGAACATCCAGAGAACCAACTCCATCAATGTGCAGGCGAAGGTACAGGATGCCACCGTTTTTGATCAGGAGTCAGAGCTGCTGGCAGACATTGTGATCGCAGATGTTCCCTGCTCCGGCTATGGCGTCATCGGCAAGAAACCGGAGATCAAATACCGGGTAACACCCCAGAAACAGGAAGAAATCGTAATCCTGCAGAGAACCATTCTGGACCGTGCAGCCAACTATGTGAAGCCAAGAGGGGAACTGATCTTCAGTACCTGCACCATTGCAAAAGAAGAAAACGAAGAGAATATGATGTGGTTTTTGCAGAATTATCCGTTTAAGCTGGAAAGCCTGGATCCTTATCTTCCAGAGGAACTGCATTCTGAGACAACAGCTCTTGGATATCTGCAGCTGCTTCCTGGCGTACATAAGACAGATGGATTTTTTATTGCAAAATTCAGAAGAAAATAGGAAACGAAATTATGACAGACATTAAGTCCATGAATAAAGAAGAACTGAAGGATCTGATGGTACAGATTGGAGAAAAACCTTTTCGTGCCAAGCAGATCTACAGCTGGCTTCATGAACACCTGGTAACTTCTTATGAAGAAATGGGAAATATCCCGGGAAAATTAAAAGAAAAACTGAAGGAATATCCCATCACGGCCCTGGAAATGGTGGACGAGCAGATTTCCGCCATTGACGGCACAAGGAAATATCTGTTCCGTCTTTCTGATGGAAATGTGATCGAGAGCGTTCTCATGCGTTATAAACATGGGAACTCTGTGTGCATTTCCTCCCAGGTAGGCTGCAAAATGGGATGCCGTTTCTGTGCCTCCACCATTGGAGGCTGGACCAGAAACCTGCTTCCTTCCGAGATGCTGGACCAGATCTACCGGATCCAGAGCATTACAGGCGAGCGTGTATCCAATGTAGTTGTGATGGGAACAGGCGAGCCGATGGATAACTATGATAATATTGTACGTTTTGTACATCTGCTTTCCGAGGAAGGCGGTCTTAATATCAGCCAGAGGAATATAACCGTATCGACCTGCGGAATTGTTCCGAAAATCTATGAGCTTGCAAAGGAAAAGCTGCAGATTACGCTTGCGTTATCCCTGCATGCCCCAAATGATGAGAAAAGGCGTGAGCTTATGCCCATTGCCAACCGCTACAGTATGGATGAGGTCCTGGATGCATGCCGGAATTATTTCCAGGAAACAGGCAGGAGAATCACCTTTGAATACAGTCTTGTGGCTGGTGTTAATGACAGTGATGAGGACGCAAAAGAGTTAAGCAGCCGGATCCATGACATAAACTGTCATGTAAATCTGATTCCTGTGAACCCGATCAAAGAGCGTTCTTACAGGCGTTCCACCCATCAGGCTGTGGAGAATTTTAAAATAAAACTTGAAAAATGCGGAATTAATGTTACTATTAGAAGGGAAATGGGCAGTGATATAGACGGTGCCTGTGGACAATTGAGAAAGAGTTATATGGAAAAAGGTTACGATCAGCAGTAACCAAGAAGCAGAAAGCGAGAAGTGACATGAGGGTATATTCAGCTACGAATATCGGAATGAAGCGGAAGATGAACCAGGATTATGTGTTCGCTTCCCAGACCCCGGTTGGAAATCTCCCGAACCTCTTTGCTGTTGCTGATGGAATGGGAGGGCATAACGCAGGTGATTACGCTTCCTCTCACGCTGTCAGGATACTGGTAGATGAAATCAGGGAAGATACGGATTACAATCCAGTAAAGGTAATCCGCCATGCCATCGAGACTGCTAACACAGAAATTATAGAACAGGCACAGAAAGACGAGAAGCTTCGTGGAATGGGCACCACCATGGTGGTAGCCACCATTGTTGGCCAGTATGCCTATGTGGCCAATGTGGGAGACAGCAGACTGTATGTGGCAGACAAACAACTGAGACAGGTTACCAGAGATCATTCGCTGGTACAGGAAATGGTAAGAATGGGTGAAATCACAGCCGAGGAGGCACGGAATCATCCCGATAAGAATATTATCACCAGAGCGCTTGGTGCAGAGAAGACCGTAGATGTGGATTTCTTTGACATGCGTCTGGAGCCGGGAAGTACGATTCTGATGTGCTCGGACGGTCTTTCCAATATGGTTGAGGATTCCAAGATGGAAGAGATCATATTGAATTCCGATGAGGACATTAACTGGAAAGGGGAGACCCTGATCCGGGAGGCCAACAACAACGGCGGCAAAGACAACATTGCAATAGTATTGGTAGAACCATTCACGAATGAGGTGGAAACATGTTAAAGACAGGTATGATCATAGCTGAGCGCTATGAAATTGTAAGCAAAATCGGTACCGGCGGAATGGCGGACGTATATAAGGCAATGGACCATAAACTGAACCGCTTTGTGGCAGTTAAGGTTCTGAAGCCGGAATTCCGGGAAGATGCAACTTTTGTAAAGAAATTCAGAAGTGAGGCGCAGGCAGCAGCAGGACTGACGCATCCCAATATCGTCAATGTATTTGACGTAGGAGATGACGAGGGCGTTTATTACATTGTAATGGAACTGATCGAGGGAATTACCCTGAAGGAGTATATTTCCAAGAAAGGCAAGCTTTCCGTAAAGGAAGCAACCAGTATTGCCATTCAGGTATCCATGGGACTGGAGGCTGCACACAGCCACGGAATTGTACACCGTGACGTGAAGCCGCAGAACATTATTATTTCTACAGACGGTAAAGTAAAGGTAACAGACTTTGGTATTGCCAGAGCCGCATCCTCCAATACCATCAGCTCCAATGTGATGGGATCTGTACATTACAGTTCACCGGAGCAGGTACGAGGCGGTTACAGCGATGAGAAGAGCGATATCTATTCATTGGGTATTACCTTATATGAGATGGTAACAGGCAGGGTTCCTTTTGACGGGGATACCACAGTTGCCATTGCCATCAAGCATCTTCAGGAGGAGATGGTTCCGCCCAGCATCTATGCGCCGGACCTTCCGTACAGCTTGGAGCAGATCATTTTGAAATGTACCCAGAAGAGTGTGGATCGCAGATACAACAAGATGGAGGATGTGATCGCAGACCTGAAGCATTCCCTGATCGACCCACAGGGTGATTTTGTGAAGCTGACTTCTGTAGATACAGATGCCAAGACCGTAGTAATCTCTGATGAGGAGCTTGGGGAGATCAAGCATACACCGAAGCAGTCCATAAAGGCTGACATTGAGGCTCTTGAGAAGGAACTCAATGAGACCAACTATGATGATTATGATCCGGATGAGGATGAAGACAGAGCCAGCTGTTCCCGCAGCAGAAGTAGCAGGGACCGTGACAGAGATCGAGACAGAGACAGAGATGACAGAGAGCGCCGCCTTAAGAAAAAGAAAAGAGGCGTCAGCGTAGCCGGAAGCATTGTGGCTCTGATCGCAGGCGCAGCTGTTCTGATCGCTGTGATCATCGTTGCAGGAAAAGCAACCGGACTGATCGGTGGCGGAAATAAAGATAATACACAGGATCAGCAGGAGCAGACCACACAGCAGGACAACACAGATGACGGACTTGTACCCGTACCGGATCTGGTAGGCAAGACAGAGGCTGAGGCTCAGGAACTTCTGGCATCCCTGAATATCGGAATGAGCTATAAGGGGGAGGAAGCTTCCACTCAGGCGAAAGGCAATATTTCTTCCCAGGATCCTGTAGAGGGAACCAGAGTAGAGAAGAATTCAACAGTCAATTATTATGTAAGTAAAGGTTCAGAAGAAATTACAGTACCGGATCTGTTCGGTCAGAATGGTGCTGCTGCACAGGAAACTCTGGAGAGCCAGGGCGTGAATGTTCAGATCAATAAGATCTATCCGGATGATACCTCTTCTGTGGATATCGGATGTGTACTGGATACAGAGCCGACAGCCGGCACAACTGTGAAGGCTGGAGATACCGTTACCCTTACCATCAGCCGAGGCATTGACTATGGCGACAGCGTACAGGTACCGGATGTAACCGGACTTGAGAAAAATGAAGCAATTGCCAAGCTTGGCAAATTCCTTAATATCAATGTGGAGACACAGGTAAGTACAGATGTTGCAGAGGGAACCGTTATTTCCCAGGATCCGATCGGATTTACGGATGATGATCCGGTTTACGGAAATCCTGACACAGATACCATTACCATTACCGTAAGCAGCGGTACACAGGATACCTCTGCTGCAGAGAGCACAGAAGATACAGCCCAGACGCAGACCTCTTCAGACGCTTCTGCTGCAGCTGTTGCAAACGGCGAAATCTGGAAATGCACCCAGAGACTGAACACACCTACCGGATACACAGGCGGTCTTGTCAGACTGGAGCTGGTTCAGGAAGTGAGCGGAGTTCCCACTGCAAGCACTGTAGTAGACGGACAGCAGCTTACTTTCCCATATCAGCTGGACATCATCGGAGCACCTGGTGTGGCTGAAGGTACCTTATATCTGTCCGAACAGCAGTCAGACGGAAGCTACCAGGAACTTGGACACTATCCGCTTACTTTTGAGAAAGCAGAGTAATCCATGCAGGGAAAGATCATTAAAGGAATCGCAGGTTTTTATTACATTTACGCCGAGGACGGCAATGTGTATGAATGCAAGGCAAAGGGGATTTTCCGAAAGGATAATTTCAAACCTCTTGTAGGTGATAATGCGGAAATTTCCGTTCTGGATGAGGAGGCGAAGGAAGGCAGTGTAACTGCCATTCTTCCCCGCCGCAATTCCCTGATCCGTCCGGCAGTTGCCAATGTGGATCAGGCATTTGTTATTTTTGCAATGGAAGATCCAAAGCCGAATTTTCTTCTTCTGGACAGATTTCTGATCATGATGGAGCAGCAGGGGATTCCTGCTGTTATCTGTTTTAACAAGAAGGATCTGGGAGAGAAGGAAGAACTGGAGAAGCTGTACCAGACCTATACAGGCTGCGGATATCAGGTGGTTTTGTCAAGTACCTTAAAGGGAGAGGGAATCGATGAAATCCGTCAGATCCTGAGAGGAAAGACGACTGTGGTGGCCGGACCGTCCGGTGTAGGTAAATCCTCCATCACCAACTGCATGCAGGGTGAAATCCAGATGGAGACCGGAGAAATCAGCCGGAAGCTGAAAAGAGGAAAGCACACCACCAGGCATTCCCAGGTAATTCCTGTGGAGAAGGATACCTTCCTTGTGGATACTCCGGGATTTTCTTCCTTGTATCTTACGGATATGGAAGAAGATGAACTGAGAAATTATTTTCCGGAATTTCTGAGATATGAACCACAGTGCCGTTTCCAGGGATGCAGACACATCCACGAACCGGACTGCGGCGTTAAGAAAGCACTGGCAGAGGGGAAGATCAGCCAGCTGCGTTATGATGATTATCTGGCATTATATGAGGAATTAAAAGAGAAAAGGAGATACTAAAACTATGTATCAGCTATGCCCTTCCATTTTATCAGCGGATTTTAACCGCCTGGGCGAACAGATTAAAATTCTTGAAAACGAAGGAGTACAGTGGCTCCACATTGACGTTATGGATGGGGATTTCGTTCCAAGCATTTCTTTTGGAATGCCTGTGATCAAATCCATCCGTAAGGAATCCAAGATGTTTTTTGATGTTCATCTTATGGT
The DNA here is from genome assembly GCA_963651655.1 of bacterium. Classification (GTDB taxonomy): domain Bacteria; phylum Bacillota; class Clostridia; order Lachnospirales; family Lachnospiraceae; genus Blautia_A. The sequence goes on from CAVJRB010000229.1 coordinate 19,199, forward strand.
GACAGAGCCGGAGAGATACATTCAGGATTTTGTGAACTGCGGTGCAGATTCCATTACCGTACATGCAGAAGCCTGTGAGGATCTGGAAAGGACAATTGAGCGCATCAAGGACGCTGGCGTGAAGGTGGGAGTCTCCATCAAGCCTGCGACTCCGGTGAATGACATCAGCCATATGCTGGAGGATGTGGATATGGTCCTTGTGATGACGGTTCAGCCAGGATTTGGCGGACAGAAATATATGGATGAGTGTACAGAGAAGATTCAGGAACTGAGAGAACTGATCGACAAAGAGAATCTGGATGTGAATATTGAGGTAGACGGCGGAATCAATGAGGGTACTCTTGAGACTGTTATGAAGGCCGGGGCGAATATTTTTGTTGCCGGATCCTGGGTATTTGGCGGTGACATCGCAGAGAATGTCCGTCACATTCAGAAAGAAATTGAAGAAATCAGCGACCGAATCGAGTGAGATACAGTATGACAGACACAGTAATCGTAAGCGGGGGCATGATCCAGAAAGATTTTGCCCTCGATTTTTTAAAAAAACTGCAAAAAGAGAATGAAGACCAAAAGCTGCAGCTTGTGGCAGCTGACCGGGGACTGGACTTTTTCAGAGAGACCGGGCTGGTGCCGGATCTTGCAGACGGAGATTTTGACAGCGTATCTGAGGAGGGAAAGGCATACCTTGACAGCCTGACCAGAACCAGAATTATGAAGCTTCAGCCGGAAAAGGATGATACGGACACACAGTCTGCATTAAACCTGGTGATTGATCAGGGGGCACGCAGCATTTTGATCCTGGGAGCTACAGGAGGCAGGCTGGACCACTTCCTTGGCAATCTGGGACTTCTTACCCTGGGAAAACAAAGAGGTGTAAAGGTTGCCCTGGCAGATGAACAGAACTATATTTGTCTCGTTGATAGTGGAACCAGGCTTTACAGGGAAAGACAGTTTGGAAAGTATGTGTCCTTTTTCCCGGTAGGAGGGGATGTTAAGGGATTTACCCTTGAGGGCTTTAAGTATACAGTGGCAGGATATAATCTGACCGTTGCGGACAGCGGACGTACTGTGAGCAATGAGATCCAGGAAGAAGAGGCAGTCGTCAGCTATGAGAGCGGCAGCCTTCTTATGATCATGTCCCGGGACCGCAGATAAAGAATTAAAGATAACTGCACAGACCACATACAGTTGCAATTTACTTTTGAAACGCTGTGTGGTATGATTTAACAGTATTGGGCTGCAGGGCAGCCGTATTACATTAAGAATTGGTATTTCGGAAGAAATACAAGGAGGAATATACAGAAATGAAATTAGGTATCGTTGGTTTACCAAACGTAGGAAAAAGTACACTTTTTAACTCTTTAACAAAGGCAGGAGCAGAATCTGCCAACTATCCATTCTGTACCATTGACCCTAACGTGGGCGTTGTTACTGTACCGGATGAGAGACTGGCTCTGCTTGGAGATTTCTATCATTCCAAGAAGGTAACACCTGCAGTTATCGAGTTTGTTGATATTGCCGGACTTGTAAAGGGCGCATCCAAGGGCGAAGGTCTTGGAAACCAGTTCCTTGCAAATATCCGTGAAGTAGATGCAATCGTACATGTAGTACGCTGCTTTGAGGATACCAATGTAATCCACGTAGACGGAAGCATTGATCCGATCCGTGACATTGAGACCATCAATCTGGAGCTGATCTTCTCTGACCTTGAGATCCTGGAGAGAAGAATTGCCAAGGTTACCAAGACCGCACGTATGGATAAGGAAGCTGCCAAGGAGCTTGACTTCCTTCAGAAGATCAAGAAATGGCTGGAAGACGGCAAGATGGCAATTACCATGGAGCTTGAGAATGAGGATGAGGAAGCATGGATGGGAACCTATAACCTGCTTACCCAGAAGCCAGTGATCTATGCAGCCAATGTTGCAGAGGATGATCTTGCAAACGACGGAGCTGACAATGCCCATGTTCAGGCTGTAAGAAAGTATGCAGCAGAGCAGAACAGCGAGATTTTCGTGATCTGTGCCCAGATTGAGGAAGAGATTTCCGAGCTGGATGAGGATGAGAGAAAAATGTTCTTAGAGGATCTTGGTCTTAAGGAGTCCGGCCTTGAGAAGCTGGTAAAAGCAAGCTATCATCTTCTTGGCCTGATGAGCTTCCTTACTTCCGGTGAAGATGAGACAAGAGCATGGACCATCAAGATTGGAACCAAAGCACCTCAGGCAGCTGGTAAGATCCACTCTGATTTCGAGAGGGGATTTATTAAGGCTGAGGTAGTGAACTATCAGGATCTTCTGGACTGCGGTTCCTATGCAGGGGCAAGAGAGAAAGGCCTTGTAAGAATGGAAGGTAAGGATTATGTGGTACAGGACGGCGATGTAATCTTATTCCGTTTTAACGTATAATGATCAATGCGATCCAACCGAAAGAGACAGAGGGATAATAAATGTCAATTCAGTTTCCAAATCTGGGGATCAACCTGGATTATGTGGGAAAATCCATTCGCATATTTGGATTTGAAATTACCTTCTTCGGTCTTCTGATTGCAGCCGGAATGCTTCTGGGACTGGGATTCATAGTCCTTGAGGCAAGAAGATGCGGAGAGAAAGAAGATGATTACCTGGAAATGATGATCCTCTCACTGGTGACGGGAGTGATCGGTGCAAGAGCACTTTATGTATGTTTTTCCTGGAATCTTTACAAAGGAAATGTGAATCAGATCTTCAATTTAAGAAGCGGCGGCCTTGCTTTTTACGGCGGGCTGTTCGGCGGCATGCTGGGCGCAGCCATCTACTGTGCCATCCGCAAAAAGGCCTTCATGCAGATGGCAGATACTGCCTGTATGGGACTGGTGATCGCGCAGATAATAGGAAGGTGGGGGGATTTCTTTAACCGGGAATCCTTCGGTGAATATACCAACAGCATATTTGCAATGCAGCTTCCTTTATCCGCTGTGCGTTCCAGTGAAGTCACATCCGTTATGAGGGAGAATCTTGAGACCATAGGCGGCGTTTCCTATATTCAGGTTCATCCGGTCTTTCTTTACGAAAGTCTGTGGTGCCTGCTTTTGTTCCTGCTCATGCTTGTGTGGAAAAGAAAGAAACGCTTTCATGGAGAGGTATTCTTAAGATATCTGGCCGGATACGGACTTGGCAGATTCATTCTGGAATATCTGAGAACAGACAAGCTGATGATTCCCGGAACTTCCATTGGAATTTGCCAGGTGATCTCAGCAGCACTGTTTCTCATATGTGCGGTAGTGGTAACTGTGGAGAGCTCTATGGCGAAGAAGAGAGCTGCAAGGCGCAGACGCAGGAGAGAACAGGATTATGAAGCACAGGAAATGGCGGCCAGACAGGCTGAAGCGGAAGAATACAGAGACAGGCTTAAGCTTGAGCGGGCTTTTGCAGATGAAAAGAAAGGCAGTGTCCCGGAAGCATATTCCGGCAGTGTTCCGGTCTATGAAAGCCAGGAAGAAGAAAGCACTCAGGCTGATCCAAAGGAAGAAGAGACTGCCGGATCAGCTTCTGACCAGGTGGAAGAAGCTGCAAAGGATGGCTATGAAGAAGTCTCTGAAAATCAGGAAGCAGCTGCTGGCGAAGACGCTGAGACTGAAGAAACAGCTTCGGAAGAATACGAAGAAAATGAAGGCGATGAAGCCGTATCTGAGGAAGCGCTTCAGGAAGACGGCAGCTTACAAAAAGACGATTCCGCCTATGAAGAGGTGGAAGAGACTGCTGCACCTGATGGAACAGAAGCTGCTTCTGCAGCGGATCCATCACTTTCAGAAGATGATGAGTGGCTGTATAGCAAGCCGCGCAGATTTGCGAAAAAACCTGCCAATGAGCAGAAAAATTGACGGTATGATCGCCAGATATCACGATCTTGCCGGGCAGAATGAAAGATTTTGACTATTCCAAAAAGGGATGGAAGGCGAAGCGCCGCTTTGGTGAATGACTCATCAAAGCGGCGTTTTTTCTGTGTTTGTAAGGACTTTGTAACACAATTATGTAATAGATTTCATAATTTGCCACTTGTAATTTAGAAGCAAATGGGTTAGAATAAACGCATAAGTGGTAGGAAGTGGAGGAAAGTGGTGACAAATGGGGACGAAGTGGCAGAACTTCCATTTGTTTCCCATCATGGAATACGAGGGGGAGACTCGTATTTCACGAGAGTAGGTGAGTTTCTATGTTCATGGGAGAGTACAATCACACAATCGACGCGAAGGGGCGTCTGATTATCCCGGCGAAGTTCAGGGAACTCTTAGGAGAAGAGTTCGTACTGACCAAGGGACTTGATGGTTGTCTTTTTATTTATCCGATGGATGAATGGGAAGCCTTTGAAGAGAAGCTCAGAGCATTACCACTTACAAACAAAAACGCTAGAGCCTTTTCGCGATTCTTTGTAGCTGGAGCTACCATGTGTGAACTGGACAAGCAGGGGAGAATTCTCGTACCTCAGACGTTACGTGAGTTCGCTGGTCTGGAGAAGGACGTGGTCCTGACAGGCAACTTGAACAGAGTTGAGGTCTGGAGCAAGGAGAAATGGAGCGAGAATTGCAATTTTGACGATATGGACAGCATTGCAGAGAGCATGGAAAGCATCGGTATCGTTATCTGAGCATAGAACAAGCAGAAATCCAACAGGAGACGGAAATGGAATTTAAACACAAATCTGTATTACTGGACGAGACCGTTGGCGGGCTTAACATCAAGCCGGATGGAATCTATGTGGATGGCACTTTGGGCGGCGCTGGACATGCCATAGAGGTATGCAGGAAACTTTCTGCCAAGGGGAGATTTATTGGTATAGATCAAGACCAGGATGCGATAATTGCTGCGAGTGAACGACTTGCCGCCTTTGATCAGGTGACAATCATTCGCAGCAATTATTGTTACATGGTACCGGAACTCGCCGCAAGGGGAGTTCACAAGGTAGATGGTATTGTGCTGGATCTGGGAGTATCCTCATATCAGCTGGACAATGAAGAACGTGGATTTACCTACCGGGTAGATGCACCTCTTGACATGCGTATGGACCAGAGACAGACTCAGACCGCCAGTGACATTGTAAACGGTTACGAAGAAAGAGAACTATATCGCATTATACGCGATTACGGTGAAGATAAATTTGCTAAGAATATAGCGAAACATATTGTTGCCGCAAGGCAGCAGGCCCCGATCACCACCACAGGGCAGCTTACACAGATCATACGGGAATCCATTCCTATGAAGATACAGGCAGCAGGCGGACATCCTGCCAAGCGTACCTTCCAGGCAATCCGTATTGAGCTGAACAAGGAGCTGGATGTACTTCGGGATTCCCTTGACGGGATGATCGATCTTCTGGATGATGGCGGAAGGCTTTGTATTATTACGTTCCATTCCCTGGAAGACAGAATCGTCAAGACCATCTTCCGCAAGAATGAGAATCCCTGTACCTGTCCGCCGGATTTTCCGGTTTGCGTGTGCGGGAAGAAGTCCAAAGGAAAAGTGATCACCAGGAAGCCGATTCTTCCCAGTGATGAGGAAATGGAAACAAATCCGCGTTCTAAGAGCGCAAAACTTAGAATTTTTGAGCGAAGGATTTAAAGAAGGGTAAAAAATGGCGAAGACAGGCAGACATACTACTTCCAGAAGAAGTTCACAGAGCATGTATGTTGATGGCAACACTGTGCGTAAAGTACAGGAAGTCCCTACAAGAAGGGAGTACCGTCAGCCAGAGCATTCAGTTAGAAAGAAACAGGCAAGACCCGCACTTGGCCCAGGTCAGGAACTGACCCGTCAGGGCAAATCCCTTTCCAGGGAAGCGCGTCGAAACCGTGCCAAGGCCAACAACATGAACCGGAATTTTGCCATATTTCTGGGCGTGCTTGGCGTTATAGTGGTATTTTGCAGCATCAATTATCTGCGTCTGAAAACAGAATGCACCAGCAAAAGAAGCCAGGTGGCTTCCTTAGAGTCCCAGTTAGCAGAGCTGAAGGAAGACAACGATGCATATGAAAGTCAGGTAACATCCAGCGAGGATCTTGAAAGAATACGAAAGATCGCGATTGGACGACTGGGAATGAAATATCCAAGCAACCAGCAGACAGAGACCTATACAACTGAGGGCGGCAGCTTTGTCCGGCAGTATCAGGAAGTAACCGGGAAGTAAGGGAATGAAGGCAGGTGTTTGATTGAGTACTTCAGGAAGAAAAGCAAAGAAAAAACCAATTAAAAAAATAAATCACACTATGAAAAATAAGCTGTCAATACTGTTCTTATGCGTATTGGGAGCTTTAGTCGTTTTATTGGGAGTTATTACTTATATCAATTTTCACAGCGGTGAAAAATACAAGAAACAGGTATTAAGCCAGGCCCAGCAGAAATACCAGAACCGTACCATACCATCCAAGCGGGGCAGTATCTATGACCGGAATGGAAACCTTCTGGCAACCAGCAACAAGGTATACAATGTAATTCTGGACTGCAGGACCATAAACTCAGAGACCGATTATATAGAGCCCACGATCCGGGCACTGGAAAATATTTTTGGAGTGGAAGAGACCGCTGTCCGAAAGGCGTTGACAGATGATGCAACAAAGGACAGCCAGTACTGGGTAATCAAAAGGGCTGCCAGTATGGATGATCAGAAAGCCTTTGAGGATTACTGTGACCTTTCCGATACTACAGGCCTTACAGAAGCAGAAATTAAGGAACGGCAGAATGTGAAGGGCGTCTGGTTTGAGGAGGATTATCAGAGAGTTTATCCTTATAATGAGCTTGCATGCGATACGCTTGGCTTCACCTATTCCAGGGACTCGGCAGATTATGGCCTGGAAGGCTATTACAACAGCAGTCTTGTGGGAATCGACGGCCGCCAGTACGGCTATCTCAACGATGATTCCAATGTGGAGCAGACTATTATTGAGGCAAAGGATGGAAACAACCTGGAAACCAGCCTGGATCTTGGCATTCAGCAAATTGTGGAAAAATGGGTGAATGCTTTTATGGAATCCACAGGAGCCAAGAACATCGGCGTGATTGTGGAGAACCCTAATAACGGTGAAATCCTTGCAATGGATGGAGGAGACCGTTATGACCTGAACGATCCCCGTGATCTTTCTGACCAGTATACAAAGGAAGAACAGGCTGCCATGAGTGATTCGGAGACCATGACGATCTTAAGCGACAGATGGAACAACTTCTGCGTTACAGATATTTATGAACCGGGTTCTGTTGTGAAGCCCATTGTCATGGCGGCAGCTCTGGAGCAGGGAAAAATTTCCACAAGCGACACTTTCTACTGTGATGGATTCCAGAACTTTGGTGTGGAAGGAAATATGACTACCATCAAGTGTGCGAATATCTACGGTCACGGCATGGAGACTCTTGCAGAGGTGATTGCCAATTCCTGCAACGATGCCATGATGCAGATCGGTGCAGCCATGGGTGCAGAGAATTTCCTTCGGGCTCAGAGTACCTTTAACTTTGGAAGCAGAACCGGAATTGATCTTCCAAATGAAGGCTACGGTATTATGCATACCATCGAGACCATGAAGGAGACGGAGCTTGCATGTTCTGCCTTTGGTCAGGGCTTCAGCTGCACCATGATCCAGGAGATCAATGCCATGTGCTCTGTGATCAATGGCGGCTATTACTATCAGCCTCATCTTGTTACCAAGATTAAGGATGCCAGTGGCGCTACCGTGAAAAACATCAGCCCGATCCTTCAGAAGCAGACCATTTCCGAGAGTATTTCTGCAGATATCCGCAGCTACATGCAGGCCAGTGTGGAACAGGGTACCAGTATGACTTCCAAGGTGCAGGGCTACAGCTCAGGCGGTAAGACCGGAACCGCGGAGAAATTCCCGCGAGGAAACGGCAAATATGTAGTTTCCTTCATTGGTTTTGCCCCGGTAGAGGAGCCCCAGGTGGTAATCTATGTAGTCATTGATGAGCCAAATGTGGAAGATCAGGCAAGCAGTGTTTATGCCCAGTACGTGGCACAGGCCATTTTTTCTGAGATGCTGCCTTATATGAACATTCAGCCGGATGAATCCACAGACGGAACCATTCCGGAGACAGAGCTGTGGGAGAAATTCAGCGGTTATGCGAACAATGTGTCTAATAGCCAGATCGATGAAAACGGCAATCTTGTAGACGGAAATGGAAACCTGATCGACTGGGACGGCAACCGCATTGACGAGAACGGCTATCTTCTCAACAGCGATGGAAGCTACCAGATGGATGAAAACGGAGAGTATATCAAGTCCGACAATCTTGAGGGAACAAGCAATACCTATACAGGCTCTGCAGGTGAGACACTGCCGGAGGCTGTTTCCGATACCAACGTTCCCGGTCCGCCGGAAGATACCACGGATCCCATCCAGGACAACAACATGGAAAGCGAAGGCATTACAAACGAAGAAGCTGGTCTTGATTGATCAGAGAGGAAACATACCCCCGCGGGGAACTGTCATATATTAATTGTGACAGTTTCCGTCGGGGGATTTTTTTATGAAAAAAGCCATGACCTTTCACAGGAAAAAAATCTGGCTGGTCTTTCTCATATGTGCAGTCATGATGCTGGGAATGATCGGCCGGCTGGTCTATCTGATGGGGTTCCGGTCAGATTACTATTACCAGAAAGCACAGGATCTTCATGAAAGAGAGAGGGACATCAAAGCCGCAAGAGGCCAGATCCTGGATGCCCAGGGGCGGGTGCTGGCAGATAATAAGACAGTCTGCACCATTTCTGTCATACACAGCCAGATCAAGGAGCCGGAGAAGGTGATTCAGATTCTGTCAAAAGAACTGGATATGGACACAGAAACCGTGCGAAAAAGAGTGGAAAAGGTATCTTCTATTGAAAGGATCAAAACTAATGTGGACAAATCTGTGGGAGATACCATCCGGGATTACGGCCTTGAGGGCGTGAAGGTAGACGAAGACTACAAAAGATATTATCCCTACGGCTCTCTGGCCTCCAAGGTTCTGGGTTTTACAGGAGGGGATAACCAGGGAATCATCGGGCTTGAGGTAAAGTATGAGGAGGTTCTGAAAGGGGAAAATGGCAAAATTTTGACCACCACAGATGCCCGGGGCGTGGAAATCGACCAGATTGGAGAAAGCAGAAAGGATCCAATCCCCGGTGAAAACCTGAAAATCAGCCTGGATATTGATATCCAGCAGTACGCCCAGCAGGCGGCCCTTAAGGTGATGGAGGAAAAGCAGGCCGCCCGCGTGTCCATCCTGCTTATGAATCCTCAGAACGGGGAAATCTATGCCTGCGTCAATGTGCCGGAATTTGACCTGAACGATCCCTTTACCTTAAATACAGACGTGGATACTACAGGAATGACCCAGCAGGAAAAACAGGATCTTCTGAACCAGATGTGGCGAAATCCGTGCCTGAATGACACCTATGAGCCGGGCTCTACCTTTAAGATCATCACCATGTCAGCAGGACTGGAGGCAGGTGTGGTTTCTGTAAATGACCGCTTCTACTGCCCGGGCTACAAGGTGGTGGATGACCGCCGGATCCACTGTGCCAGAAGGACGGGGCACGGCTCCCAGAATTTTGTGGAAGGGGCACAGAATTCCTGCAACCCGGTATTTATCGAGGTGGGGCTGCGTCTTGGCGTGGAAAATTACTATCATTACTTTGAACAGTTTGGACTGAAAAAGAAAACAGGCGTGGATCTTCCAGGAGAAGCGGGAACCATTATGCACAAAATGGAAAATATGGGAAATGTGGAGCTGGCCACAGTGGCATTCGGCCAGTCTTTTCAGATCACGCCCATTCAGCTTGCCACTACCGTAAGCTCCCTGATCAACGGGGGAAGGCGGATCACGCCCCATTTTGGAGTGTCAGTGCTAAGTGCAGACGGACTTAGCGGAAGGAAGCTGGAATATCCGGTGGAAGAGGGCATCGTTTCTGAGAAAACCTCTGAAACTGTGCGGCAGATCCTGGAAAAGGTAGTGTCAGAGGGCTCCGGGCGAAACGCCCAGATCGAGGGCTATACAGTGGGCGGAAAAACTGCCACATCCCAGACCCTTCCCAGAAGCGCCAACCGTTACATTTCCTCCTTCCTCGGCTTTATGCCTGCCGAAAATCCACAGATTCTGGGGCTTTGCATCATCCACGATCCCCAGGGCGTTTACTACGGCGGAACCATTGCCGCACCTGTGATCAAAAGCATTTTTGAAGCAGTTTTATCGTCGAAAAGCAACCTATGGGTTGATTAATAAGGGGAAAAGCTTTATACTATAAGGTGCTTCAAAAAACAAAAATGAAAAACGAAAGAGTTAAAGAGGTGTGAGGATGGAATTTCATATTGTGATCCCGGTGCTGATTTCTTTTGCAATCAGTGCAGTATTAGGACCTGTTATCATTCCGTTTCTTAGGAAACTGAAAATGGGACAGACAGAGCGTACAGAGGGCGTACAGTCCCATCTGAAGAAAGCCGGAACCCCGACTATGGGCGGCGTGATTTTTCTGATATCCACGATTATTACTTCATTATTCTATGTGAAAGACTACCCGAAGATCATTCCGGTGCTGTTCCTGACATTAGGCTTCGGACTGATCGGATTTCTGGATGACTACCTGAAGGTAGTGCTTCGCAGATCAGACGGACTTCTTCCATGGCAGAAGTTCCTGCTTCAGGTGGTTGTAACCGGTATTTTCACCTTCTATCTGCTGAAATATACCGATGTATCCCTGACCATGCGCATTCCGTTCTGGGGCGGACATTATCTGAACCTTGGATGGCTTGCTGTCCCGGTTCTGTTCTTTGCTGTGATCGGAACTGTCAATGGCGTGAACTTTACAGACGGTGTTGACGGCCTTGCCACAAGCGTTACCCTGATCGTAGCAGTGTTCTTCACCGTGGTATCCATTGGAACACAGTCCGGAATTGAGCCGGTTACCTGTGCGGTTATCGGCGGACTGATGGGATTTTTGCTTTACAACGTATATCCGGCAAGCGTATTTATGGGAGATACCGGTTCCCTGGCACTTGGCGGCTTTGTAGCCGGCGTGGCATATATGCTTCAGATGCCCCTGTTTATCCTGATCGTAGGACTGATCTACCTGGTTGAGGTACTGTCCGTTATGATCCAGGTAACATACTTCAAGGCTACACATGGCAAGCGTATTTTCAAAATGGCTCCCATCCATCACCATTTCGAGCTTTGCGGATGGTCTGAAGCCCGCGTAGTTGCAGTGTTTACCATTGTGACTGCCATCATGTGCCTGATCGGCCTTTTGGCTTTGTAAGGCATTAAGGAGGAATTTTATTATGGAATTAAAAGGAAAAAAGGTTCTGGTTTTCGGAGCCGGCAAAAGCGGCATCGGTGCAGCAGACCTTCTGGGTGCTGTAGGTGCCTGCCCCATTCTCTATGACGGAAAAGCAGACCTGGATAAAGAAAGCGTATTACATAAAACAAGCGGCAATTATGAACTTCAGATCTATGCAGGAGAGCTTCCAAAGGAGGTTCAGGACAGCCTTGACCTGGTTGTGTTAAGCCCTGGCGTTCCTACGGACCTTCCAATCGTGAAGAGCTTCTATGAGCAGGGACTTCCTGTATGGGGAGAGGTTGAGCTCGCCTATGAGACCGGAAAGGGTGAGGTTCTTGCCATTACCGGAACCAACGGCAAGACAACCACAACTGCTCTTCTTGGCAAGATCATGAAGGATGCAAGAGAGTCTGTTTTTGTAGTAGGAAATATCGGTACCCCATACACCTCCAAGGCATTGGAGATGAAAGACAACACTATTACAGTTGCAGAGATCAGCAGCTTCCAGCTTGAGACTATTTCCAAGTTTGCTCCCAGGGTAAGCGCCATCCTGAACATTACAGAGGATCACCTGAACCGCCATCATACCATGGCAGAGTACATCCGTGTGAAAGAGCTGATCACCAGCAACCAGGGACCGGAGGATGTGTGCGTACTGAATTATGAGGACGAGGTTCTCCGTGAGTTTGGTAAGCATATCGTACCGAAGACCGTATATTTCTCCAGCGCAAGAAGACTGGAGCAGGGTATTTTCCTTGAAGGAGACCAGATCATTCTTCGCACCGAGACAGAAGAGATTCCGGTAGTGAAGACAGGAGACCTGAAGCTTCTTGGACTTCACAACTTTGAGAATGTAATGGCAGCAGTTGCCATGGCTTATTACGCTGGCGTTGACATGGACAGCATCCGTAAGAGCGTCTGCGAATTTACAGCCGTTGAGCACAGAATCGAGTATGTGACAGAGAAGAACGGCGTCGCTTACTACAACGATTCCAAGGGAACCAACCCGGATGCAGCCATCAAGGGAATCCAGGCTATGAACCGTCCTACGCTTCTGATCGGCGGCGGCTATGACAAGGAATCCAGCTATGACGAGTGGATCCAGGCCTTTGACGGCAAGGTAAGATACCTGGTTCTCATCGGACAGACCAAGGAGAAGATCAAGGCAGCAGCCGAGAAGAACGGCTTCCATGATATTATCCTCTGTGAGGACTTAAAGGAAGCGGTTCAGGTGTGTGCAGACAAGGCAAATGCCGGAGACGCAGTTCTGTTGTCACCTGCCTGCGCAAGCTGGGGACAGTTTGACAACTATGAGCAGAGAGGCGAGATGTTCAAGGAGTTCGTAAGAGCTCTGTAAGAATGCATATTGACCCAGGGAGCTATTTCCCTGGGTTATTTTTTCATAGGGGAAAATCCCCAGACATAGGTGTTCATCCTCTGGCATATGCTTAAATAAGGCAGCCAGCAGGAGCAAGCTATGATCCGGGAGAAAAATCCAAAAATGAAAACAGATACGGTTCTTCTGATCCTGGTGCTGCTTCTGGCAGTATTCGGGCTGATCATGCTGTTTTCCATCAGTGAATACAATGGCAGAGTGCGTTTCGGCGACTCTGCCTATTATTTTAAAAAGCAGCTTTTTGCCACAGCCCTTGGACTTATGGCAATGTACATAGTAGCGGAAATGGATTACCGCTTTTTCGTGGGGCTTGCACCGGCTGCCTATCTTTTGTCCATGGCACTTTCCACTGCGGTTCTGCTGGTGGGACAGGAGATTAACGGTTCCAAGAGGTGGCTGAATTTTGGACCTCTTTCCTTTCAGCCCTCAGAGTTTGCCAAGGTCGCCGTGATTCTGTTCCTCACCTGGCAGATCGAAAAGAGCAGAAAAAAGACAGCAGGCTTCTGGTTTATGTGCAGGACCATGATGACCCTGCTTCCAATCGTGGGGCTGGTCGGCACCAATAACCTGAGTACTGCCATTATCATACTTGGAATCGGCGTAGTGCTGATCTTTGTATCAGACCCTGGATATGCAAGGTTTATTGGAATGGGAGCCGCCGGGGTGGCGGTGATCGCGGTGTTTCTGGCAGCGGAAAGCTACCGGCTGGAACGGCTGGCAATTTGGCGGAATCCTGAGAAATACGAAAAAGGCTTCCAGACCATACAGGGGCTTTATGCCATTGGAAGCGGCGGAATCTTCGGCAGGGGATTTGGCAGCAGCCTTCAGAAGCTGGGGTTCGTGCCGGAGGCGCAGAATGATATGATTTTTTCCATTATCTGTGAGGAACTGGGGCTTGCCGGGGCTTCTTTTCTGATCCTGATCTTCGGACTGCTTTTGTGGAGGCTGTGCGTGATCGCTCTGCACTGCCGGGATCTGGAGGGCACCCTGATCTGCAGCGGCATTATGAGCCACATGGCGATCCAGGTGATCCTGAACATTGCGGTTGTGACCAATACCATCCCCAATACAGGAATTACACTTCCTTTTGTAAGCTACGGAGGAACGTCTGTGGTGTTCCTTCTCGGAGAAATGGGTCTGGCCTTAAGCGTAAGCCGCGGTGGAATGAAATAGCTGTCTGATTGTTACTGTTCACTGGCAATGTTCCGCGAGGTGTTTTTTGTGAACAAAGTTCACAGAAAACCCGAGAATTGCGGCGCGAAATCATGCGAATGCATGATTTCTGTGCATCGCGAAGCGCGTTGCTGTGAACGGAGTGAACAGTAACGTCTGATTTTATCACCAGATTAAGAAAACTGCATAGAATAAAAGGTAAGAGGCCCTTTAGGAGTGAATGGCTTGAATGACCGGATTTTCATTGAAGGGGGACACAAGCTGAAGGGAAATGTTCAGATACAGGGCTCCAAAAATGCAGCGCTGCCTATGATGGCGGCTTCTCTTTTACACCGGGGAGTGAGCGTACTGAAAGGCTGTCCGAGAATTGCGGATGTATTTTGCATGGAAGAAATCCTGCAGAATCTGGGGGCTGTGACCTGGTGGGAGGACCACGATCTGTATCTGGACTGCACCAAAGCGGACAAAACAGAGGTTCCTTTTTCCTTCACAGGGAGAATGCGGTCTTCTGTGATCCTTCTGGGGGCACTTCTTGGAAGAAATAAAAAAGGCAGTCTTGGCTATCCGGGGGGATGCGTGATCGGAAAACGCCCCATTGACATGCATCTTCTGGTTCTGGAAAGTCTTGGGGCCAGGATACAGGAAGAGGCAGGGCAGTTAAGCGCAGAGTGTGAAAGAATGAAGGGAACAGAGTTCTCTTTTCCAAAAAGAAGTGTGGGAGCCACCCAGCAGGGAATTCTGGGGGCAGTGCTGGCAAAGGGAGAAACGGTTCTGGAAAACTGTGCCTGCGAGCCGGAAATCAGCTGGCTTTGTCATTATCTTCGTACCATGGGCGCGCAGATTACAGGAGACGGCACCGGGCGAATCTGCGTCAGCGGAGTGGAAGGCCTGAGGGGAGGCAGCATTTGGGTGCCGCCGGACCGGATCGTGGCAGGAACCTATATCTGTGCGGCTGCCATTACAAGAAGTGAGATCACCCTGACCGGTCCGCCGGAGGGGGAACTTGATTCCTTTCTGGAAGTATATCGGAAAATGGGTGGACAATATAGCGGCATCGGTGGTAAACTGTTAGTCAATGGAAAAAATGTTCACAGCCCCGTAGAGTTTCTGGAAACAGGCGTATATCCGGGCTTTCCTACAGACCTGCAGTCTCCTCTGATGGCGGTTCTGACCACTGTGGAAGGCACAAGCCTTATTCGGGAAGCTATTTTTGAGGACCGCTACAAGGCAGCGCCGGAACTGGTGCGTATGGGAGCGGACATCCGAATCTTGGGAAGAGACGCTCTGATCCAGGGCGGGAAGCCCCTTACCGGCACCTTTGTAAGAGCACAGGAATTAAGAGGTGGCGCAGCGCTGATACTGGCAGCACTGGCGGCTGCCGGAACCACGGTTCTGGAAGGCTATTCTTTTGTGCGAAGGGGATATGAGCATATTTGCCAGGATCTTGAGCAGTTAGGTGCGGCAGTAAAAAAGATACAGGAATAACAGCATTATGAAATTATTCAAAAAGAATCTGATTGATGAAAAACATAAGAAAATGATTTTTTGTACCCTGGGAGCAGTTTTGCTGGCAGGCCTTGTTTTTTTCTTTTCTTATTTTCATGTAAGCGAAGTGGAAGTAATGGGGACTACCCGTTATTCCGATGAGGAAGTGAAAAGCATGGCCTTGCAGGGGGCATTTACAGATAATTCTGTTCTTGCTGTGCTGCTCCATTCCAGGGTGGATGTGGAGGATGTGCCGTTTGTGGAGGGCTTTAACATTACTCGCCTTTCTCATAACAGCATCTGCATCAGTGTCCGGGAGAAGAAGGCAGTGGGATGCATTCCCTATCTGGACAGCTACGTGTATTTTGACCGCAATGGTATTTTTATTGAGAGTTCCCACACGCGGGACGAGCTGGTTCCTTTTTTTGACGGAATCCAGGTAAGCCATGTGATCCAGGGGGAGAAGCTTCCAATCAAGGGAAGTTCGGTTCTGACTACTGCAGTGGCGCTTTCCACCATTTTCCAGAAAAATGACGTGATCCCGGATCACATAGAGTTTGACAGCAGCTATCAGATCACCCTGACCTACGGCGATGTGCAGGTTATGTTGGGAAAGGACGAGTACCTGGAGGACAAGATGATCCGGGTAAGCGCGATCCTGCCAAAGCTTTCCGGGGAAAAAGGAATCCTTCACCTGGAGAATGTAACGGATTCTTCCAAGCTCATTACCTTTGAGCGGGAGGTGGACGAGGAAGATACTACGACGGGTACGGACACCACAAGTGCCTATGAGAATGCGATTGCAAACTGGCACGGCGGCTATGACGAAGAAGGGGACTATACCGGCGAGGGCGAGTATGATGCCAATATGAATTACGTAGGTCCAAAGCCTACCGAGGAGAGCATTGCGGCAAACGGTGACTGGCTGGGCGGCTATATGGAGGATGGCAGCTACACCGGATACGGACAGCTGGACAAGGATGGAAATTACGTAGGTCCTAATCCAAATGACACCAGCGACGAGGAAGATTATACGGAAGAATCCAGCTGGGATGACCAGGAAGAGGACGATTATGAAGAGTAATCTTTCAATTTTCGAGAAAAAAGTGTAAAAAAACAAAATTAGTGGTTGATAAATTCCTAAAAAAAATATATGATATAGCTATATGCAGCTTGGTATGTATATTAACTGAGATTAGAGATAAAGGATATAAGGTAGAAATAAAGGAGGAAGTACATTGTTAGAGATAATGTCAAATGAGGCGGAATCCTCTGCAAAGATTATTGTAATCGGAGTAGGCGGCGCCGGAAATAACGCAGTCAACAGAATGGTTGAGGAAGCCATCGGCGGGGTAGAGTTTGTAGGAGTTAATACAGATAAGCAGGCTCTGACTCTGTGCAAAGCTCCAACTGTACTTCAGATCGGTGAGAAGATTACCAAAGGTCTTGGTGCAGGAGCACAGCCTGAGGTTGGACAGAAAGCAGCAGAAGAAAGCATTGAGGAAGTAAAGCAGATCATCGAAGGTGCTGACATGGTATTCGTTACCTGCGGTATGGGCGGTGGAACCGGTACAGGTGCTGCGCCGGTTATCGCAGCAGCAGCGAAGGAAATGGGTATCCTCACTGTAGGTGTTGTGACCAAGCCTTTCCGTTTTGAAGCGAAGACACGTATGAACAATGCCCTTGCAGGTATCGAGAACCTGAAGAAAGCAGTTGATACACTGATCGTGATCCCGAATGATAAATTACTGGAGATCGTAGACCGCCGTACTACTATGCCGGAAGCCCTGAGAAAGGCAGACGAGGTTCTGCAGCAGGCCGTTCAGGGCATCACAGACCTGATCAATCTGCCGGCTCTTATCAACCTTGACTTTGCTGATGTACAGACTGTTATGACAGATAAGGGAATCGCTCACATCGGTATCGGTGAGGCAAGAGGCGATGACAAGGCTATGGAGGCTGTTCAGCAGGCAGTTTCTTCTCCGTTGCTTGAGACTACCATCAAGGGTGCTACACATGTTATCATCAATATTTCCGGTGATATCTCCCTTATGGATGCAAACGATGCAGCAAGCTATGTACAGGAGCTTACTGGCGAGGATGCAAACATCATCTTCGGTGCTATGTATGATGACTCTGTTGCTGATTATGCAAGAATCACAGTTATCGCTACAGGTCTTACAGACAATGCACAGGCCAACAACCCATTTGGAAGCAAGGCAAGCAATTCCGTATTTGCCAACAAGAGACCGGCTTCCACAGCATCTGCCGGCGTGAACCTGAACATGCCTAGCTTCAGCATGCCTACTATGAATGCGACACCATTCACAGCGAAGACACCATCCAGCACTGTTCAGAAGAAAGACATCCAGATTCCGGATTTCTTAAGAAACAGATAAATAATCACAAATAAAAGACCTCCGCATGTATGTGCGGAGGCTTTTTTGTGATGAGGGCTTACCTGCAGTCACAGTTTGCGGTTGTAGGAGCCATTGCGTTTTCAGATGCTGTGCTTAGCATTCACACTGGAAGGTGCCGCATTTGGTTTCGCAGCACTCTTTGGCGCCGCTGCCGTCTACATCAATGGAGGCGGCGGTACATTTACACTGGTCGTTGTAGGTACAGTTGTGGGCTTTGCAGTCAATCTGGATGGTTTCGCAGCCGCAGCCGTTTTTGGCGCTGTTCATGGCACCCTGGCTTCTTTCCCGGAAGCTGCCGCAGGATGTCTCCTCTGCATTCTTTGCACTTTCACCTATCACATCAATTTCCCCTCTGGAACAGAGCATGTCCTCATTGTAGGCACAGGTAGTTGCAGAACATTTTAAAATAGTCATATTTTTTGCCTCCTGATCATTATTTTTTGTGTTATGAAACACTTCTAGTTTCTCCGAAATTATCAGGATTATTCGCTTTTTTATTTAATTTTTTTATAGCTTAAAATGTCAAAAAAAGGCTATAAAGAGGTCAAAAAAGAACTTGCGGCATTTGGCATATCAGTTTACAATACGCTTGACAAAAAAAAGACAATCTTGTTTACAAGGAAAGGAGCAAAATATGTCTGAAAACACCACATGTCTGGAAAAGCAGCCGTTATCAGAAGAGCTTCTGAAAAAAATGGATGCGTACTGGAGAGCAGACAACTATCTCTCCGCAGGTCAGCTTTATCTGCTGGATAACCCGCTTCTTCGCAAGCCGCTGACCATGGATCAGGTTAAAAAGAAAATCGTTGGTCACTGGGGAACTGTACCGGGACAGAACTTTGTATACGTTCACTGCAACCGTGTGATCAAACGCTATGACCTGGATATGATTTATATTTCCGGACCGGGACACGGCGGAAACTTCCTGATCGCAAACACTTATCTGGAGGGTACATACAGCGAAATATATCCGAATATCAGCCAGGACGAAGAGGGCATGAAGAAAATGTTCAAGCAGTTCTCATTCCCATGCGGCGTTCCAAGCCATTGCGCTCCTGAGACACCAGGCTCTATCAATGAGGGCGGTGAGCTGGGATATTCCATCGCACATGCTTTTGGTGCTGTATTTGATAACCCGGATCTGATCGCAACTACAGTTGTTGGCGACGGTGAGGCTGAGACAGGACCTCTTGCTACCTCCTGGCAGTCCAACAAATTCCTGAACCCGATCACAGACGGTGCCGTTCTTCCAATCCTTCATCTGAACGGATACAAGATCAGCAACCCGACTATTTTCTCCCGTATTTCCCATGAGGAGATCGAGAACTTCTTCAAGGGCTGCGGCTGGAAACCTTATTTTGTTGAGGGTGACGATCCAATGGAAATGCATCGCAAGATGGCAGAGACTATGGATACTGTGATCGAGGAAATCAAGGCAATCCAGAAACATGCCCGTGAGAACAACGATCCTACCAGACCAATGTGGCCTATGATCGTTCTTCGTACTCCAAAGGGATGGACAGGCCCGAAGGTTGTAGACGGACAGCAGATCGAGGGTACCTTCCGTGCACATCAGGTTCCTATGTCCATGGAAAAGCCGGAGCATCTTCAGCAGTTAAAGGACTGGCTTATGAGCTATCATCCGGAAGAACTGTTCGATGAGAACGGACGCCTGATTCCGGAGCTTGCAGAGCTGGCTCCTAAGGGAAATGCACGTATGGGCGCCAACCCTCATGCAAACGGCGGACTTCTTCTGAAGGATCTTCGTCTCCCGGATTTCCGTGATTATGGAATTGACGTAATCCCTGGAAAAACAAAGGCTCAGGATATGATCGAGCTTGGCGGATATATCCGTGATATTTTCAAATTAAATGAAGAGAATAAAAACTTCCGTATCTTTGGACCGGATGAGTCCATGTCAAACCGTCTGTACCGTGTATTTGAGGCACAGAACCGTGACTGGAACGCCGAAATGATCGAAAATGATGATTGTCTTGCAAGAGACGGACGTATTATGGACAGTATGCTTAGTGAGCATATGTGCGAGGGATGGTTAGAAGGCTATCTGCTGACAGGACGTCATGGCTTCTTTGCAAGCTATGAGGCATTTATCCGTATTGTGGATTCCATGGCAGCTCAGCATGCAAAATGGCTGAAGGTTACCAACCAGCTTTCCTGGAGACAGCCGATCGCATCTCTTAACTTTATCCTGACTTCCAATGTATGGCAGCAGGACCACAACGGATTTACACATCAGGATCCGGGATTTTTGGATCACATTGCCAATAAGAAGGCAGACGTTGTACGTATGTATCTCCCACCGGATACCAACTGTCTGTTATCCTGCTTTGATCACTGTATCAAGAGCAAGAATTATGTAAATGCTATTGTTGCTTCCAAGCATCCTAGCTGCCAGTGGCTGACTATGGAGCAGGCTGTGAAGCATTGTACCCAGGGTATCGGTATCTGGGAGTGGGCAAGCAATGATGCTGGCGAGGAGCCGGATGTTGTAATGGCTTGCTGCGGTGATACTCCTACACTGGAGACTCTTGCAGCTGTTACTATCCTTCGTGAGGAAATGCCGCAGCTGAAGATCCGTGTGATCAATGTGGTTGACCTGTTTAAGCTGGAGTCTGATTCCAAGCATCCACATGGATTAAGCGACAGAGAGTATGATGCTCTGTTTACAAAGGATAAACCGATTATCTTTGCATTCCATGGTTATCCGACACTGATTCATGAGCTTACTTATGAGAGACATAACCGCAACCTTTCTGTTCATGGATATCAGGAGGAGGGTACCATTACCACTCCGTTTGATATGAGAGTTCAGAATGAGATTGACAGATTTAACCTTGTGAAGGATGTGATCATGCATCTGCCGCAGCTGGGTAATAAGGGTGCGCATCTGATTCAGAAGATGAATGATAAGCTGATTGCGCATAAGCAGTATATTGCGGAGTATGGACAGGACCTGGAGGAGATCAGGGACTGGGAGTGGAAATAAAATAAGATGAGGCGGGGCGCAGCGGAAGAGGCGGACGCCGGGAAGTGTGTGGGGTTCCACTGCAGACCGGCGATTTTCCCAGGTTTTGCTGCGCCGCCTATTGACAGCCTTGGGAACAAACTCACCCCTTCGGGGTTCAGACAGTGTTCACAAGCCTGTCGCTATGCTCGCAAAACCTGGGAAAATCACCTACGTCTGCCGCGGAATCCCCACACACTTCCCGGCTGTGTACTGGCTTGCGGAGGGACGAAAGGCGCTGCGCTGTTTCTGAGTGTGGTTGGGAGGGGAGGTATTTTATTTCGGAAGGGGAATAAACGGAGTTGGCTATGCGAAAGGCTGATTAGGAGGGAAACTTTGAGAGAGTGTGAATAGTAGGGGAAGTGCTTTAGGCTGGATTTTTATCGGGGTGAAGGGTCACGAACCGCATCCTCCCCTCCGCTCCCCGTACGGGTAACAAAAAATAAAAAATTAAGAAAAAGTTATTGACTTTGTGCGAAAGGCGTGGTATCATTCAACAGTACATGATGAAAAGAAAGCAGAGTTCACTCTCACCTCAGCGCACATTTAGATGCGGCTCGGGTTCATATTGCACAGCAGCGCGTGACTTAGTTCGCGGGTGTAATAGGAGAAGTGTGGATTCTGTCCGCACTTTTTTTATGTTTGAGGAAGCATAAGAACAGGAAGTCATGTATGAGGCAGGAATTTCCTGCGAAGGGGAATGAGAGTCCAGGGGTTAGAGACTGGAACAGAACAGATCATCTATCAGGTATGGAGGTGCACAACAATTAGCAATTTAATGATCAACGAACAAATCAGAGACAAAGAGGTACGCTTAATTGGTCCGGACGGAGAACAGCTTGGAATCATGTCCGCAAGAGAAGCTATGGCCAAGGCTCAGGAGGCAGAGCTTGATTTAGTAAAGATTGCCCCACAGGCAAAGCCGCCGGTATGCAAAATCATTGACTATGGTAAATATCGCTACGAACTTGCCAGAAAAGAAAAAGAAGCCAAGAAGAAGCAGAAGACCATCGATGTCAAAGAAGTGCGTCTTTCACCAAATATTGATACCAATGACCTGAACACAAAGGCTGGGGCGGCACGCAAATTCCTTACCAAGGGCGACAGGGTTAAAGTAACACTTCGCTTCCGCGGAAGAGAGATGGCACACATGTCAAGCAGCAAGCATGTTCTGGATGATTTTGCCGAGATGCTGAAGGACGTTGCCGTAGTCGAGAAGGCAGCTAAGGTAGAAGGCAGAAGCATGACAATGTTTTTAGCACAGAAACACTAGGATGTTGCATTCATTTGGAGAGACCGGAAGGGTTCGGTCAGGCTGGATGAGGGACATTAAATAGATACGATATTAAGGAGGAAATTACAATGCCAAAAATTAAAACTTGTAGAGCAGCAGCAAAGC
>CAVJRB010000230.1:0-3559 GCA_963651655.1 bacterium
CGATGTGTTTTTCCCCCTTGAAGGTTCCAAGCAGCTCTTCGGCGTCCACTTCGCTGTCTGATTCGGAATCTGTGTCTGCTGCGGCTTCTGTGGCTGCCTCTTTCTTTTCTGTTTTTGCATAAGCAGTTGTAGTCAGCATAGAGGCTGCCAGTACTCCTGTTACCATCATGGTTCTGAATGCTCTGTTTTTCATTTTAGGTTCCTCTCTTATGTGATTTATTTTACAGTTTCTGTCATATAACCGTTTTCTACTTTATAGATCCGGTCTGCAATGGCCATTGTGGATTCCCGGTGTGAAACCAGAATAATGCTTTTTTTGCTCTTCTGCTGAGCCAGTGCCTTGAGAATGATTCCCTCGTTGATGCTGTCCACGTTGCTGGTAGGCTCGTCCAGCAGGATCAGCTGCCGTCCGCTCAGGAATGCCCTGGCAAGTCCCAGCCTTTGCTTTTCACCGGAGGATAAAGCATCTCCCATGGCTCCGACTTTCGTCTGATAGCCATTTGGAAGGCTCATGATAAAATCATGTACCGATGCCAGGCGGCAGGCCTGCTCCATCTCTTCCTGAGATGCATCCGGCTTTGCTACCTTTAAGTTCTCTTCGATGGTATCGTCAAACAGATAAGTTACCTGGCTTACCATGGTCACATTATCCAGAAGATTGCTGCTGTTGATCTTTTCAATGTCTGTTCCGTTAAACAGGATCTCTCCGCTGTCTTTTGACCAGAAACGAAGCAGCAGCTTTAACAGCGTGGATTTTCCACAGCCGCTTTCTCCAATGATGCCTACGATCTCGCCTTTTTTCGCCTGCATGCACACATCTTTTAAGACAGGTTCATTTTTCTGGTAGGCAAAGGAAAGATTCTTCACTTCCAGATTTTCGTATGTAATATCTTTTCCATCTGTGATCTCTTCTACTGCAGGTGCTTCCTCCAGAAGATTCAGTACACGGTCGCCGCTGGCAAAGGTCTGTGTCAGATTGCCAGGCAGGGCGGAGATGGCTACCACCGGTCCGAAGCTTCCAAATATGGCTACCACGCCGATGATCATTTTTCCAGGAGTCAGGTGGCCTGTATAAACCAGAACGATTCCCGCAATCAAAGTGAGCATTACAAAAATGGAAACGGCCAGTTCTGTAACTGCTGCAGCTTTTCCGGATGCCTCTTTCATTTTTCTTGTTTCTTCCAGAAGGCATTCTGATCTGCGGTTGACTTCCTGTTCTCTTTTTTCTCCTGCATTGTGGAACAGAATATCTTTAATTCCCTTAATGCTGTCCAGATAATAGGCATTAAAAGAAGCAAATTCTTTTCGATAGGTAACACCCGGCTCTTTTAATGCTGCGGAAGAGATCATAGGCACCACAATACCGATCACCAGATAACCGATCAGCGCTACAAGCGCCAGCCATGGGCTCGCCGCAAACCAGGTAAACAGGCATACGGTAAGGGATACCAGAATGGCGATGCAGATTGGTGACAGGGTATGGGCATAAAAAACTTCCAGTGTTTCGATGTCGGAAGTAAGCATGGCGATGATGCTTCCCTTTTGCTTGCTTTCCAGCTTGGCCGGGCAGAGCTTTCGAAGTACTCCGAAAATCTTGTCTCGTAAAATGGCAAGCAGGTGAAAGGCAATATAATGATTGCTGTACTGCTCAATGTAACGAAGCAGTCCGCGGAGGATTCCGCATCCTACTGCAAGGGCAATGATCCATTCATAAGAAAGCCAGATGGGTTCGCCAAGTGCCTTGGCCACGCCAAGGGCGCCGAACAGCGTCACGCTCATGGCGCATAGATAACCGATGCTTCCGTTGATGACAGCCAGGATCAGGACTGCCGCAAAGCTTCCCAGGAGACTGATCAGATGGGCCATAATACTGATGCCGCTTCTTCGAAGGGTCTGTTTTACCTGATTCATGCGCTCACCTCCACATATCCCTTTTCCAGTTCCTTCTGTCTGCGGTAAAGAGCTGCATAGCCGCCCTTTTCATCCATCAGGGACTGGTGATTTCCATGTTCTTTTACTTCTCCGCTTTCCAGATAATAGATCCGGTCAGCAGGTACGATATTTTCCAGACGATGGGAAATGACAATTACATTTTTTTCTTCGGAAAGTGCCTTGATGTTTTTCATAATGATCTCTTCACTTTCGATGTCGATGTTGCTGGTGGCTTCATCAAAAATGTAAATGTCCTTATCTGCCACAAGATTTACAGCCAGTGCCAGTCTTTGCTTCTGTCCGCCGGAGATATTGGCTGCATCCTCGGAAATGGTCTTATCCAGACCGCCGTTTTCTTCTATGAACTTCCACAGATTTACTTTCTTTAAGGCTGCTTCCATCTGTTCTTCAGTAGCCCATGGGGATGCCAGACGGAAATTGTTTCGCACAGTATCATTAAAGATATAGGTATTGCAGCTGACAACTGCCAGATGGCCATAATAGTCTGCCCGTGACAGCTGGCTGAGCTTTGTATCGCCAACCAGGATGGAGCCTTTTTGCGGTACCAGGTTTCCATTCATCAATCCTACGATGGTGGATTTGCCGCATCCGGATTCTCCCACGATAGCGGTCATCCTTTTTTCCGGGAAAGTCATGTTTACCTCTTTTAACACTTCTCTTTTTCCGTCATAGGAAAAGCTTACATTCTTCAGGGCAACCTCACTTCCGGTTACAGATTCCCTTCCCCACTTCGGATCTTCCATTTCCAGCAGGGAAATAATCTTCTTTCCTGCGCTCACACCGTTCATAGCTACATGGAAGGCACTTCCAAAGGCACGCAGAGGAAGGAAAAAGTCTACTGCCACCAGCATCAGAAATACTGCGGACATTACTGTGATCTTTCCGTCTGCCAGGTCTCTTACCGCAAATGCAATTCCGGCTCCTGCTCCGCCGTAAGCTACCAGGTCCATAATGGTGGTGCTGGCCAGCTGCATGGTAAGAACCTTCATGGTAATCTCACGGAACTCTTCTGCATTCTGATTCATTTTTTCATGCTGTCTGGCATCTGCCTTAAAAATCTTCAGTTCTTTTAAGCCCTGTACGCTGTCCAGGAAATAATCTCCCATAGCAGTGTATTTGTCCCAGTATTTTGCAAATATTTTCTTTGCCCACTTGGACACCGCGATAATGGACACCGGAATCAACGGAACACAGCACAGAAGCACAATGGCTACTTTTGCATCCAGTCTTACGGTTACAATAAATAAGATGACCGGAGCCAGCATGGCATAAAAAAACTGAGGAATGTAGTTGGAAAAATACAGATCCAGCTGCTCGATTCCTTCCATACTTACCTGGGTCAGGCCTGCCATACTCATTTCGCTGGTACTTTTCATACCCAGACAGATCATCTTGTTGTAGGTTCTGGCACGCAAATCCCGTTTTACTTCACGTCCGATACTATCCTTCAGACGGGCTGTGCATCTGGTGCAGACATAGCGGATCACCAAAGCCGCGATGCCGATCAGCAGCGTCGGCACATAGTCCCCCGGTGCTGCGTGCTCCAGCATCAGACGGATTGCCTGGCAGATACACATGGTGATTCCCAGATTGGCACATAGCCCGA
>CAVJRB010000231.1:0-2195 GCA_963651655.1 bacterium
GGTTACGATCTCGCACATTTTGATTTTTTCCTCGTCTGTGAGGAAGCAGGTCTCAATGATCACCTTCAGGATTTTTTCTCCGCATGCTGCTTTCAAGGTACGGATCTCGTTCTCGATCAGGTCGTATTTCTTATCCTTGAGCCAACCGATGTTGATGACCATATCGATCTCAGATGCGCCGTTTGCAAGGGCATCTTTTGTCTCAAATTCCTTGGCTGCAGTGGTCATGTAGCCGTTTGGGAAGCCGATGACTGTGCATACTGCCATTTTTCCGTCTACATATTCTGCTGCCTGTTTTACGTAGCTTGGGGGAATGCATACAGATGCTGTTCCATATTCCATAGCATCGTCACAGATCTGCTTGATTTCTTCCCAGGTAGATGGCTGAAGAAGAAGGGTATGATCTACATGTTTTAAAATTTCTTTTACGTCCATTCTGGTTCCTCGTTTCTTATTGTAATAATTCTGTATTATGAATATCATCTGGTCGGTTACTGTTCACGGCCTGCCCAATAACACGCTTTGTAGTGCACCCAAAAGTGACCCCTCTTGTGCATTATACAAGAAGCAGCGTTTGCTGCGCAAATTTAATTCTCCTGGTCTTCTTTGATCAGTTTACGAACCGCTTCTACTGCCACGCGGATTGCCATATCTGTATCGTGCACAACCGGGTTATCCAGTCCAAGCTTCTCTCTTTCCTGGTTTGCAAGTACCAGGAAGCAGGAGCCGGCTCTTGCGCGAAGCTTGCCTGCAGCAATGAAAAGGGCTGCGGATTCCATCTCGGAAGCCAGGCATCCCATCCGCTTCCAGGCTTCCCATTTATTGATCAGCTCGTAGCCAACAGGCATAGCCTCCGGCTCGTGCTGTCCGTAAAAGGCATCCTTGCACTGTACCACGCCTGTGTGGTAGGAAAGTCCTTTTTCTTTTGCGGCTGCTACAAGGGCGTTTGTTACGTCCAAATTAGCTACTGCCGGATATTCGATAGGCGCATATTCCCGGCTGGTGCCTTCCATGCGGATGGCTCCTGTGGCAATGACGATGTCACCGCTTTTTACCTCCGGCTGCATTCCGCCGCAGGTTCCAATGCGGACGAATGTGTCTGCGCCGCAGCGGGACAGTTCTTCCATTGCGATGGAGGCGGACGGGCCGCCGATTCCGGTGGAGGTTACGCTGACCTTCACGCCGTCTAAGGTTCCTGTATAGGTGATATATTCCCGGTTGTCTGCAATGAGAACCGGATCATCAAAATACTGGGCGATCTTCACGCATCTTTTGGGGTCGCCCGGCATGATCACATAGCGGCCAACCTCCCCTTTCGCCACCTGAATGTGATACTGCCTGCTGGCATCCTCTGAGTAATTCTTCATAGTGTCACCTCTGTCCTTTATCGTACGGAATACCTTCCGCTTTCGGTGCCCTGGAGTTCTTGGATACGAATACAAGGACGATCAGGGAAATGATGTATGGGAACATATTGTACAGAGTACTTGGAAGCTTCAGTGCAACCAGTGCATCAAAGCCTGTGTATACGTTGGACAGCGCACGGAACAAACCGAACAGAAGGGCTGCCAGTCCAATGTTCACCGGTTTCCACTGTCCGAAGATCATAACCGCAAGTGCAAGGAAGCCAAAACCTGCAACTCCGTTCTCGAATTTCCACTCGCTGACGCCGGCTGTGATGTAAACCAGTCCGCCAAGTCCGCCAAGAGCGCCGGAGATCAGAACGCCTGCATAACGCATTTTGAACACGTTGATACCTACAGAGTCAGCTGCCTGGGGATGCTCGCCGCATGCCATAAGGCGAAGTCCGAATCTAGTTTTGTATAATACAATATAAGAAGCGATCAGGATCAAAAGGGCAAACAGCATGAACCAGCTGAACTCAAATTTGCCGATCCTTACCAGGAATGCTTTCTTTGCCACCTTGTAAGCAACTGTGGAAGAAACGTTGTCCGGGTTCTCTGCCATGTTGATGGCACGCACGATAACAACTGCTGCCGCAGGTCCAAGAAGGTTCAGGGCAGTTCCAACCAGAGTCTGGTCTGCATTAAAGTTGATGGCTGCCACGCCAAGAAGCAGGGAAAAGATCATTCCCACCAGCACGCTTGCCAGAACAACCAGAAGGATCACAACCGCTGCCGGAGCAGATTCCGGAAGATATTTCATCATCAGGGCGCCGCCAAGTGCTCCCATAA
>CAVJRB010000232.1:0-2246 GCA_963651655.1 bacterium
AAATATAGCGTTTTTGAAACTATTCACCAAACAACATCAGTAATCAGTTTCCGGTTTTTGCTTCCAAAAACGTACAAAAATCTCCCCGCCAGGCGGCAGGGAGACATTTTATTCATTTATCATTCAGACTTCAGCACTTCTTAGTCTTCTTTTTCTTCCTTTGGCTTAGGCTCCACGTAGCTGCAGGTTTCCTGGCTGCACACCAGCTTATTGCCTTTCTCTACCATGTAGCTTCCGCAAACCGGACATTTCTTGTCAGACGGCTTCTGCCAGGACATGAAATCGCACTCCGGATTATCCTCACAGCCGTAGTACTTACGGCCTTTTTTCGTCTTTTTCAGAACTACTTCCTTGCCGCACTTCGGGCAGGCTACGCCAATCTTCTCGTAGTACGGCTTGGTATTCCGGCACTCCGGGAAGCCCGGGCAGGCAAGAAATCTTCCGTGAGGGCCGTATTTGATCACCATATGGCGTCCGCAGCTGTCACAGACCACATCGGTCTCCTCGTCATGGATATCCACCTTCTCAAGCTCTTCCTGTGCTGCATCCACATCATGCTTCAGATCCGGGTAGAAATTGCGCACAACGGTCTTCCACTGGACAGTTCCATTCTCCACGCAGTCAAGAAGCCCTTCCATAGTCGCAGTGAAATTCACATCCACAATACTTGGAAATGCCTGCTTCATAATGCTGTTTACCACTTCACCAAGCTCTGTCACATACAGGTTGCGCTGCTCCTTGGAAACATAGCGGCGGCTGATAATGGTGGTAATGGTGGGCGCATAGGTACTTGGACGTCCGATTCCAAGCTCCTCCATGGTCTTGACCAGGGAAGCCTCTGTATAATGTGCCGGCGGCTGGGTAAAATGCTGCTCCGGCTTTAATTCCTTTAAGTTCAGCTTCATGCCCTTGGTAAGGCTCTGGCTGAGCACATTGCTCTTCTTCATATCCTCTTCCTGCATGTACACGGAAAGGAAACCGTCAAATGCCACCTTGGAAGCAGATACGGTAAAGGTATATTCTCCGCCGGAAACCTTTACGGAAGTGGTTTCATATCTGGCTGGAGCCATGCGGCTTGCAGTAAAGCGCTTCCAGATCAGCTGATACAGGCGGAACTGATCCCTGGTCAGGGATTCTTTGATCTGTACAGGCGTACGGCTGATGTCAGTAGGACGAATGGCCTCATGAGCGTCCTGGATCTTCTGTCCCTTCTTCACGGTCTTGGCGGCTTCAGACACATAGTTCTCCCCGTACTGGCTGCCGATATAGCTTCTTGCCGCAGCATCCGCCTCATCGGAAATACGGACGGAATCGGTACGAAGATAGGTGATCACACCCACAGTGCCGCTGCCCTTAATGTCAACGCCCTCATAAAGCTGCTGCGCCAGACGCATGGTCTTCTGGGTGGAAAAATTCAGGGTCTTGGAAGCCTCCTGCTGCAGGGTACTGGTGGTAAACGGCAGGGGAGCATTCTTCATTCTTTCCCCCTTCTTTACCTCGGAGATCTCGAACTCCTCATCTTTCAGATTCTCAAGGATGGCATCCATCTCTGCCTTGTTGTGGATATCCATCTTCTTGTCTGTTCCGTAGAATTTGGCTTCCAGAGGCTTCTTCTCCCCGTCTACCAGAAATTCTCCGGATAAGCTCCAGTACTCTTCCGGAATGAAAGAATTGATCTCTTCTTCCCTGTCACAGATGATTCGAAGGGCTACAGACTGTACACGGCCTGCACTTAAGCCTCTTTTCACCTTTGCCCACAGAAGGGGGCTGATGGTGTATCCAACCATACGGTCCAGCATTCTTCTTGCCTGCTGCGCATCCACAAGGTTCATGTTCAGGCCTCTTGCATGCTTCAGGGAATCCTTTACTGCAGTTTTGGTGATCTCGTTGAAGGTGATTCGGTGCATTTTGTCCGGATCCTCCTTCAGAGCCTGCATCAGATGCCAGGAAATGGCCTCTCCCTCACGGTCAGGGTCAGTTGCAAGATAAATCTTATCTGCCTTCTTGGCTGCCTTGCGAAGCTTGGCAAGCAGCTCGCCCTTTCCACGAATGGTAATGTATTTCGGCTCGAAATCATTCTCCACATCTATTCCAAACTGACTCTTGGGAAAATCGCGCACATGGCCGTTGGAAGCCTCCACATCATAATTTGCCCCAAGAAATTTCTTTATTGTCTTTACTTTTGCAGGTGACTCAACTATCACCAGATATTTAGCCATACTACCTCTCCTACTTTGTATTCATAT
>CAVJRB010000233.1:0-1782 GCA_963651655.1 bacterium
GTTCTATCGAGCGTTTCATCGGTATCCTGATCGAGCACTTTGCAGGTGCTTTCCCAACATGGCTTGCTCCTGTTCAGGTTAAGGTGCTTCCGATTTCTGACAAATATATGAACTATGCAAACAAGGTTCTGGATGATCTGAAAGAGTCCGGTATCCGTGCTGAGATTGACACCCGTGCTGAGAAGATCGGCTACAAGATCCGTGAGGCAAGACTTCAGAAGATTCCTTACATGCTGGTTGTTGGTGCGAAGGAAGAGGAAGAGGGCAAGGTTTCTGTAAGAAGCCGTTTCCTTGGAGATGAAGGTGCAAAGGATCTTCAGGAGTTTATCACTTCCATCAAAGCTGAGATCAAGAGCAGAGAGAACCGTAAGGTGGAGGTTCAGGAAGAGAAGAAATAATCTATGTAAAAAATAACAGGCGCTGCTGTAAAAAGCGGCGCCTGTTTTCTTAAAAATGTGAATTTTGTTATGAAACAAAGTACTATCAGGAGAAAAATCAATCAGCGAAGAATTTTGCCTTAATTTCTTTCACTGGCATTTCTTTCCCAGTCCATAAGCGGAAAGCTTCAGCGCCCTGATAAAGAAGCATATACATACCATTAAAGGTCCGGCAGCCAGCCTTTCTGGCCTCCCTGAGGAAACGGGTTTCCCGGGGATTGTAGATGACGTCGGATACGATCAGGTCCGGGTGATAAAGAGACGTATCTTCAATAATCGTTCCCTCGGTGTTTGGGGCCATGCCTACGGAAGTTGCATTGAGGAGCAGAGCACTTTCAGAAATGGCCTGGGCAAGGGCTGCCGTATCCTTATTTTCGTGAAGGACTGCCTTGCAGGGAAGAGTGGAGTTGATATTTTCCACAAGCTTCTGGGTGCGCTCCCAGAAACGGCTAGTTTCCCGGGCAAAAATGTGGATTTTTTCCACGCCGTCAAGAGCTGCCTGTGCACAGATGGCAGTAGCAGCACCGCCGGCACCCATGATTGTGATGGTTTTGCCTGTAATGTCATAGCCGGCATCTTTGACTGCCTGCATATAGCCAACACCGTCTGTGTTGTATCCGGTAAGATGTCCGTCATCATTGACAACGGTATTCACTGCACCGATCAGTCTGGCTGCCGGGGAAAGCTCGTCCAGAAGCTCTACAATCTTGTTCTTGTTCGGCATGGTAAGATTAAAACCGCGGATGCCGCAGGCCTTCAGACCATCGACAGCTGCCGGAAGAGTCTCTTCATTTACCTCAAAGCATAAATAGGTGTAGTCGAGGTCAAGAAGCTGGAATGCTTCGTTATGCATAAGGGGAGAAATACTGTGCGCTACCGGGCTTCCAAGAAGTGCGGTAAGACGGGTATGGCCGGTAATTGGAATCATAAGGAACCTCCTGAAATTTTATAAACTTACTTATTATCTTATTCTAATAGAAAGGAGATGTCAAGAAATGACAAAACCTATTCAGATCAAGAATCTGACCATTGGGGCAGGAATCCCAAAAATCTGTGTTCCTCTTACAGGAACCACAGAAGAAAAAATCTGCCAGGAAGCCAAGGACGCGAAAAAAGCCGGAGCAGACCTGGTGGAATGGCGTGCTGACTTCTTCGAGAGCCTGATGGACAAAGAAGCCTGTGGTCAGGTGCTTGGAAAGCTTTCGGAAATTCTTGGAGAAACTCCGCTTCTTTTTACCATCCGCACAAGCGAGGAGGGTGGAAATATTGCCATTTCCATGGAAGATTACAGTGCCTGCTGCCAAAACGCTGCCAAAAGCGGGAAGGCAGACCTAGTGGACGTGGA
>CAVJRB010000233.1:1792-3859 GCA_963651655.1 bacterium
GAAAAAACTGGTGGCAGAGCTTCAGAAAGAAGGTGTCAAAGTCATCGCTTCTTCCCACGATTTTGACAAAACAGACAGCCAGGAAGTCCTTCTGGATCGTTTCCATGAAATGGAAAAATCCGGGGCAGATATTCTGAAAATGGCAGTAATGCCCCACGGCTTTGAGGATGTGGCAGCCATTATGGAAGCAACCAATGCCATGAGAAAAGAGTGCGAAAAGCCTCTGGTGTCTATGGCTATGGGAAGCATTGGTTCCATCAGCCGTATTTCCGGGGAAAACTTCGGTTCCGGGATTACCTTTGGAACGGTAGGAGCAGCTTCTGCGCCGGGACAATTCCCTATTGGAGAGCTGCGAAGTCTTCTGGAAGCGCTGCACCAGAAGAATCTGGAGGCATAATCCGAAAATTGTTCTTTGTGCGAGTATTTTCGGCTTTGCTATGCATCTCTCGAATGACTTCGAAAAAAGAAAATTGACAGATCGCGCTGTCGATTAGGGGCGAGAAATTCTCAGGATTTCCCGTCCCTTTTTGACAAAATCTGCGCCCCCTGTGACCGTATAATGGGTTCACTTACCAAAGTGAAGGATTGACGGCCACAGGGGGCTTTTTTATGTATTATGACGTATACATAGACATCGTCTTTCTGACGAATCTTTTTATGGATTATATTCTTCTTCGCATTGTTGGCAAACTGTTTCTGCGAAAAAGAAGCCGCAGAAGGATCTTGCTGGCGGCAGCCGTCGGCGCCCTTTTTTCCTGCCTCATTCTTTATGTACCATCGGATGGGCTGTTTCCGGCAAAGGTGCTTCTTCATGGAGGCTGTGCCTGGATCATGCTGGTTCTGGGACTGGGGCTTAAGCCGGGAGGAATGCTGGCGAAGGCGCTGGTGACTTTTTACCTGATGGCATTTCTCATGGGCGGCCTTATGGAGGCGGCACCAGTGAAGAATGCCGCGCCGCTTCGGTTTCTGGTTGTGGCAGCAGGGGCCTACATGGGACTTAGCGCATTGATCTATCTCAGCGATTCTTTTCGCACCAGGTGGAAAAACATCTATCCGGTTACCCTGTCCTATCAGGGAAATGTACAGCAGTTTTTCGGATTCTGGGATACGGGGAACCTTCTTGTGGATCCGATAAATGGAGATGGGGTTTTTGTTGTGAAACCTGAGGTTTTGGAGGCAATGCTGCCTGAAGAGAAAAGAGACAGGCTGATGCACCTGCAGGAGGATCCAGGGGAGCTGGAAGGTACGAAGCTTACTGATCTGCATCCGCATTTTCTGCCCTACAAAACAGTGGGAAAGGAAGGAGTGATGCTGGCGGTGGTGTTGGATGACCTTTGTATTCACACTCCCGGGGAGGTGATTCATGCAGCGAATCCGGTGCTGGCACTGGCGGTGGAACCCTCTGCTTTGGGAAAAGAGTACCAGGTACTGTTAAATTCCAGAATATTGCATTAGGAGGGGGACTCGTCTATGAACCGATCAGCAGCAAGTGCAACTTATTATCCATTTCAGGTGATGCCAAGATTCCTGTTTGGCAGGCAGGGAGATGTTTATTATATTGGCGGAAGCGACATTCTGCCGCCGCCGCTTGAGAGCCAGAGAGAAGCCAGGATCCTGGAGAAGCTGGGAACACCGGAGGAAAAGGAAGCCAAATCACTTCTTATTGAGCATAATCTTCGACTTGTGGTGTATATTGCAAAGAAATTTGACAACACAGGGGTGAGCGTGGAGGACTTGATTTCTATTGGAACCATCGGACTGATCAAGGCAATCAATACCTTTAATCCGGTGAAAAATATTAAGCTTGCCACGTATGCATCCAGGTGCATCGAGAACGAGATCCTGATGTATCTTCGCCGGAACAGCAAGACAAAAATGGAGGTTTCCATAGACGAGCCTTTGAATGTGGACTGGGATGGAAATGAGCTTTTGCTCTCGGACATTTTGGGAACAGATGATGATGTGATTTCCCGCCGTCTGGAGGATGAGGTGGAGATCCGTCTTCTGGGAAAAGCCATTTCCAAGCTTTCCCCGAGGGAGCAGACGATTATCAAGCTACGTTTTGGC
>CAVJRB010000234.1:0-1670 GCA_963651655.1 bacterium
AAATGCAGCTGCACGACTGCTATGCAAGGAAACTGGAGGCAGAAAAGAAAAATTGATTTTGCAGACACGATTTAGCCTGGGGAGAAGAAAATGAAAGAAGAAACAATGAAAAATGGCAGGACACTGCTGAAATATATCTTGTATGCAGTGGTACTTGCTGTTCTTGCAGAATTTATGATGACCCTGGATTATCATTCACTTTTGGGTGCACATGGGAATTCAAACCAGCAGCTGACTTTGTCCCTGGAGGATGCGGAACTGGTCAACTGTGAGATCAAAGATGGAAAAGTAACGGCTGCTGGGGAGGACCCGCAGCTGATTTTTAAAAATATTAACCAAAGTGTAAGTACCTTTCAGCTGGGCTTAAAGAGCCTGTCATCCTCTGTGTTGGATGTCCGCGTTTATTATGCCGCTTCAGGAGAGGAATTCTCAGAAGAAAAGAGCGTGGAATTTTCTTATTATGAAAATCAGAGATTTGTTACTTCCGCTGTCAACGGAGACGTGGAATCTCTGAGAGTCGATATCGGGGAAAAAGAAGGGGACTCTTACGTTTTTGATGAACTTTGCTTAAATCCGCATACGCTGACTTATCTGAAGCACAGCTTTGCGAATCTGTCAGTCCTTCGGATCTTCCTGTATTTTATAGGAATTTTTCTTCTGTTTCTGGCAGTACAGGACTTTGGAAGATTTTGTGAAATGGCATTTCGTTACCGCTGGGTGATCGGCGCAATCGTAATTGCCTTTTGCACGATTTTGAAGCTGCACGGTTCCTCCATTGGAGTCCTTGGGGAGCTTTTGACCGGAAGTGACGTTTCCAGAGTATGGGGAACCTCCAGAAGCATTCGGACAGATGAATATGTAGTGTTTACAGAGATGGCACTGTCACAGGTGAAATCAGGATTCCACTGGTTTTCGGATGTGTGGGGATATACCCCTTCCGATATGTTTATTGTATATGGTCAGCCGGTGCTGAACCTGACTACATTGTTCCGCCCGTTTTCTATGGGATATATCCTGTTTGGCGCAGAACGTGGACTGGCATTTTACTGGTCTTCAAGACTTGTGATTTGTTTTCTGGTGTCCTTTGAGTTTGGCCGTATTTTTACAAAAGATAAGCGGATGCTTTCCACCGTATACGCGTTTATGATCAGCTTTGCACCGGTTGTACAGTGGTGGTTTTCCATTAACGAACTGGTAGAAATGCTGATCTTTGGACAGCTGGCGCTGATCATTCTTTATTATTACGTGCGCACGGATTCCCTGAAAAGAAAATGCATTATGGTTGTGGACCTGGTGATCTGTGCAGGCGGCTATATCATGACCTTATATCCGGCGTGGATGATCCCGCTGTTTTTCGTTTTCCTTGCATGTGCGCTGGCCATGATCCTGGAGGACCGAAAGCGGATCCATATAAAGAAACAGGATGTGCTGCTCTGGGGTGCCGGAATTCTGGTGCTGGCTGTGAGCATGGTTTATATTTTCAGTACTTCTATGGACACAATTACGGCAGAAATGAATACTGTATATCCGGGAGCCCGTACCTATGCCGGATCAATGGGTGATTTTGACAGGCTTTTCAAGAGCTGGAGTTCCTGGCTGTGGTCATTTGGAGATACAGGCAACCCTTGCGAAGAGTCGGATTTCATCAGTCTGTTCCCACTTGGCATGGT
>CAVJRB010000234.1:1680-2805 GCA_963651655.1 bacterium
TCGCATTAGTGAAAAGCAAAAAGAAAGATCTCTGGCTGATCGTTTTAAATGTATTTAATGCATTTCTGATCCTGTTTTTCCTGTTCAGAATGCCAGACCTTATTATAAAGCTGTCTCTTCTTGGACATGCATCCTATCGTCTGTATAATGCCATCGGTTTCCTGAACATTATTCTGCTTCTCAGAAGCCTGGCAATATCGGAAAAAACAGCCGCAAATTTCAAGCTGTTTCTTCCAGTTGCAATTGTGACTGCCATTATGTCATACTGGGGAAACACAGCATCCATCACGCCTGCATTTAAAGTGATCATTTTGCTTTCCGTAATTGGAGTTACCCTGCTATTGCTTCACTTTGAAAAAAAGGAGTACCAGATGGCGTTTGCGGTTCTTATGATTTCTGTAAACCTTGTGGGAGGCGGTCTTGTCAATCCGGTATGCAGCGGTCTTGACAACATCTATAAGCTTCCAGTGGTACAGCAGATCGAGAAACTGAATTCCCAGGAAGAAGGTATGTGGGTAGTTACCGGAGACGCGTTTATGTATGAAAATCTTCCTACCGTTGTAGGAGCGAAAACATTAAATGCCGTGGCAACCTATCCAGATGAGAAGCTCTGGGAAGATTTGGGACTCAGTGACCAGGACCAGTACTGGAACCGCTACGCACATGTGAGCGTAGAGATCGGTGACGAAACAAAAGTGGGACTTGGTGCAGCGGATGTACTGAAAGTAGAGGTAACAGTGGAGAAGCTGAAAGAGCTTGGTGTAACCTATGTTTTAAGCCTGCAGGATATGGAAGATACCACAGGGCTTGAACAGGTTGGAGAAGCTAACAACTTTACAATTTATAAAATCGCATAATATTTATGGCTGTGGAAAATAGAAATGTCATAAGTATTAAGAAGAGGAGCGTATAAAGTGCTGGAGGCAAACGCAGAGAAATACATTCTTTATGAAGATAAAGACATCATCGTATGCCGCAAGCCTGCGGGGATTGCGGTGCAGAATGCAAGGATTGGGACGATGGATCTGGAAAGCAGCCTGAAGAATTATCTGGCATCAGCCGGGAATGGGAGACAGATTCCCTATCTGGCAGTGGTTCACAGGCTGGATCAGCCAGTGGAGGGGG
>CAVJRB010000235.1:0-1172 GCA_963651655.1 bacterium
TTTATGAAAGTGGCAGTATAACTTTGTGCAATTTTTTAAATTTGCTCATTTATAGGAATATATTTACCTTACTTATATGACTGGAATTCTTCCGATAAAAAAATATGGAACTCATAGTGCGTTGAATATGTTTGATGAATTTTCCATGATTGATCCTGGCCCATTGGCTGAATATGTGGGATTTACGGAACTGGAAGTTGAAGAATTGTGCCGAAAATATCAGATGGATATCAATGAAATTAAAAACTGGTATGACGGCTATTCTTTTGAGGAGGTAGAATCTGTATATAGCCCAAAGTCCGTTGTGAGTTGTATGCGTCTTGGCAAAATGGGAAATTACTGGAGCCAAACCGAAACTTTTGAGGCACTGCAATTGTATATTGATATGAATTTTGAAGGGCTTCGGGATGATATTTTAAGTATGATTGCAGGAGAAACAGTTCCAGTAAATACCAGAAGTTTTACAAATGATATGACAACTTTTCGAACGGAAGATGATGTACTGACGCTGTTGATCCATTTAGGATATCTAGGGTATCATTATGCGGATAAGACAGTTTTTATTCCAAATGAAGAGATTCGCTCTGAATATGTAAGTGCAGTTTCCGTATCGGACTGGGGAGAAGTATCCCGGGCGTTGAAGAATTCAGCCGACACATTGCAGGCAATCTGGCAGGGGCGGAAAAAACAGGTGGCGGAAGG
Source organism: bacterium (assembly GCA_963651655.1). Lineage (GTDB taxonomy): Bacteria > Bacillota > Clostridia > Lachnospirales > Lachnospiraceae > Blautia_A. The sequence goes on from CAVJRB010000235.1 coordinate 703, forward strand.
CATCCGGCAGGCTCATTTTGAAACTTCTCACCTTCAGTATAATGATGAAAATGCACTTAGCTATACAATTTCACTTGCACTTTATGCAGCACGAAATTTCTATACTGTACACCGGGAATTTTCCGGTGGAAAAGGATTTGCAGATCTTGTTTTTGTGCCGCGAAAGCGTTTTGCAGACAAGCCTGCTCTGGTAGTTGAACTGAAATGGAATAAGGATGCTGACGGTGCAATCAGGCAGATCCGGCAGAAAGAATACTGTCATAGTCTGGAAGAGTACAAGGGAAACTTATTGCTGGTTGGTATCAATTATAATAAGAAAACACAGGAACATACCTGTAAGATAGAAAGTTATAGAAAAGAGGAATCCGTATGACCCTGGCACAGCTTCGCTATGCGATTACCGTAGCGAATTCAAATTCTATGAATGAGGCAGCGCGTACACTTTTTATTTCCCAGCCAAGTCTTTCGTC
>CAVJRB010000235.1:1182-22264 GCA_963651655.1 bacterium
GGGTGGAGCTTTTTCGCCGGACCAACCGGGGAATCTCTGTAACCCCTGAGGGGGAGGAGTTTTTAGGCTACGCTCGCCAGGTGGTAGAGCAGTACGAGCTGATTGAATCCAAATACGTTTCCAAGGAACGCACCAAGAAGAAATTCAGCGTTTCCATGCAGCATTATACGTTCGCAGTAAACGCCTTCGTAGAAATGGTGAAACAATTTGGAATGGACGAATATGAATTTGCCGTCCACGAAACCCGCACCTACGACATCATCACCGATGTAAAAGATTTTAAAAGTGAGATTGGTATCCTTTACCTGAACGACTTTAACCACAAAGTCTTGGAGAAGCTTTTCCACGAATTTAATCTGGAATTCCACCCAATCCTGGAATGCAGCATCTACGTCTACATGTGGAAAGGACATCCCCTGGCCGACCGCGATCTGATCACCCTGGAGGACCTGCGTGAGTACCCCTGCCTCTCTTTCGAGCAGGGCACCTACAATTCCTTCTACTTCGCCGAGGAGGTTCTGAGCACCTACGAGTACAAGCGTCTCATCAAAGCCAACGACCGCGCCACCCTCCTGAACCTGATGGTGGGCCTTAACGGCTACACCCTCTGCTCCGGAATCATCTGCGAAGAACTCAACGGCTCCGACTACTGCGCCGTCAAACTGGACTCCGACGAGGTCATGACCATCGGCTACCTCGCCCGCAAAGGCACTACAATCAGCAAATTAGGGCAGAAATATTTAGAAGAGATTGCTAAATATAAAGATAAAGCACTAAGATAAAAGAGATATCCAAATGGGGGACTAAATACAAGCTTTGTTTGGGTAAGTAGAATATTTCTAATCCCAGTTGGGGAAACAGCGCAGCGTCTTTCCCCAACGTCCGCTCTCCCACTCCCACAAAAAATTTAGGGAACTTACCGCATAGGCAAAGCAGTACCAGCCAGTACACAGCCAGCGGGGCAGGGATAAATCTAAGCGAGCCATTTAAGGAGCGCTCTTAGTGGAGGTGAGATCCATGACTTACGGAGACTTATGCGAGAGGGCTCTCCCGAGCGCATTAGTCGCAGTTAGTCATTAGCTCACTGGAACGTTGCGACGGCGAGCGTGATTTATCCCTGCCCCACTGGCGTACACTTTAGCTATAGTCTCACCCTATAACCAGCCCTAAATTTTAAGAATTAACACTTTTCCTGAAAAAGTGTTATAGTAACCCTATCGACGATGAAACAAACCCAAAAAAGGAAAGAGGAAAGACATGTCTTCAATAGTAATCCAAGATGTGAGCAAAACCTTCGAAACCAAAGACGGTTCCGTACACGCCCTGAAAAACGTATCCCTCTCCATTGAATCCGGAGACATCTACGGAATCATCGGAATGTCCGGTGCAGGCAAAAGTACCCTGGTACGCTGTATGAACTTTCTTGAAGTTCCAACCGAAGGCAAAGTTCTGATAGATGGAAAATCCCTCAGCGAATTTTCCCCCAAAGAGCTCCGCAAAGAGCGAGAAAAAATAGGAATGATCTTCCAGCACTTCAATCTGCTCATGCAGAAAAACGTTCTGGAAAACATCTGCTTCCCACTGTACATCCAGGGGAAGAAAAAAGCAGAAGCAAGAGCCCGTGCCATGGAGCTTCTGGAAATCGTAGGCCTGGCCGACAGAGCCAAAGCTTATCCGGCCCAGCTCTCCGGCGGACAGAAGCAGAGAGTGGCAATCGCAAGAGCTCTGGCATCCGACCCGCAGATCTTACTCTGCGACGAAGCCACCAGCGCCCTTGATCCCCAGACCACATCCTCCATATTGGAGCTTTTGCAGGAAATCAACAAGAAATTTGGAATCACCATTGTGATCATTACCCACCAGATGTCAGTTGTCCGTGAGATCTGTACCCACGTAGCAATCATGAAAGACGGTGAAGTAAAAGAGCAGGGCCTGGTAGAAGAAATCTTCAGCCACCCCAAATCACAGGTAGCCAAAGAACTGATCAGCCGTGACTCTGGAAACGATGTGGAAAGCAAGAAGCTGACCCAGTCCGAGATCCAGGACGGCGAAACTGTTCGAATCGTATTTTCCGAAAACTCCGCATTCGAACCAGTGATCGCAAACCTTATATTAACCTTCCACGAACCTGTAAACATCCTGAAAGCCGACACCAAAAACGTCGGCGGCGTAGCCAAAGGAGAAATGATCCTTCAGTTCATGAGCGGCAGCACTCATGTACAGGAAATGAAAGATTACCTTACAGAACGTGGACTTGAAATAGGGGAGGCGAACTGATTATGTGGACAAAGCAAGTAACTGATATGATTATCGCAGGAGTAGGCGAGACCTTATATATGACCCTGTTTTCCACCTTCTTCGGATATGTATTCGGAATGCCCCTTGGTATTCTTTTGAAGGTATCTGACAAAGAAGGCCTGCGGCCAAACCCGGTGTTATATAAGATCCTGGATGTGATCGCAAACATTTTCCGAAGCATCCCATTCCTGATCCTTTTGATACTGCTCATTCCATTCACCAGATTTCTGGTAGGAAAAAGCTATGGAACTACAGCCACCATCGTACCCCTTACCATTGCGGCAATCCCTTTTATCGGACGAATGGTAGAGTCTTCTCTGAATGAAGTAGACCCGGGTGTTATCGAGGCTGCAAGATCCATGGGAGCAAGCAACCTGCAGATCGTTTTCAAGGTAATGCTGGTAGAAGCAAGAACCTCCCTGATCTCCGGTGCCACCATTGTAACAGGAACCATTCTTGGTTATTCCGCAATGGCAGGAACTGTAGGCGGAGGCGGACTTGGAGACATTGCAGTACGTTACGGATACAACCGCTGGCAGACAGACATCATGCTGGTAACTGTAGTTCTTCTGGTTGTATTGGTACAGATTTTCCAGACATTTGGCATGTTCATTGCCAACAAGCTGGACAAACGAAAATAGAAAACAAAATAAATTAAATATATTTTTCAAAAACGAGGAGGAAACTTATTATGAAAAAATTAATCGCAGCAGCACTTACAGGAGCACTTGTACTTGGAACAGTAGGAACATCCGTTGTATTCGCAGCAGATGACGACAAAACCATCACAGTAGCAGCTTCCGAGACACCTCATTCTGAGATTCTTGAGGCAGCAAAGCCAATTCTTGAGGAAGAGGGCTATGACCTTGAGGTAACTGTATTTGATGATTATGTACAGCCAAACGAAGTTGTAGAGAGCGGCGATTTCGATGCAAACTATTTCCAGCACATTCCATATCTGAACAGCTTCAATGAGGAGAAAGGAACCCACCTTGTAAACGCAGGCGGAATCCACTATGAGCCATTCGGAATTTACCCGGGAACAAAATCCAGCCTTGATGATATTGCAGACGGCGACACAATTGCAGTACCGAACGACACCACAAACGAGGCAAGAGCACTTCTCCTTCTTCAGGACAACGGAATCATCACTCTGAAAGATGGCGTTGGTCTTGAGGCAACTGTAAACGACATTGAGGAGAACCCATACAACGTAGAGATCGTTGAGCTTGCAGCAGAGCAGGTAGCACGAGTTGCAGAAGAGACCGCTTACATTGTCCTGAACGGAAACTATGCTCTTCAGGCTGGCTACTCTGTATCCAAAGATGCACTTGCATACGAGACCTCTGATTCCGAAGCAGCAAAAACCTATGTAAACGTAATCGCAGTAAAAGAAGGAAATGAGAACAGCGACAAGATCAAAGCTCTTGTAGACGTATTAAAATCTGACGAGATCAAAGACTTCATCAACGAGAAATATGACGGCGCAGTTATCCCATTTGATGACAGCGAGGACGCAGCAGATGAGGCTGACGCAGAGGAAAGCACAGATGCAGAAGCTGACGGAGATGACGCAGAGGCTGATGCTGATGCAGAGACAACAGACGCTGAATAATCTGCTTCCATTACAGAGTATTTTCCATAATAAGAAATGAAGCGCAGGCAGACTGGAATCCCTGTAAAACAGGTGTATTTCAGTCTGTTTTTCCCTGTGTAAAAACAGTTGAAAAAGCGCTGGAAATCTGCTATTATAGAGACGAATTTTTTCAGGTATCGAGGTGAGGCCTATTGAAGAAAAATGAATGGAAAAATCGCTATATCTGCCTTTTTCTTGGCGTGATACTGGCGATTTTATGTATCTTTTTCGCCGGCATGGAGGCGAAGAGCATTCTGCAAGTTTCTGATCTGATCCCGGCCTCCGCTTCTTTGATATCACCGGAGCTTTCCAGAAGTACCCACACCAGTGCCGAAGAACTGACAGGAATCAGGCAGGTGTCTGTGAGACTGGAGGCGGACCAGCGCCTTCGGCAGAAAGGGATGACAGGAACCGAGCTGGTGATCATCATGCTTGCAGTTCTGCTGGCGAATACCGTATTTTATAAAGAAAAGAAACGTCTGCTCACCATAAATGACGCGGACGGAAGAAGATTTATTATCTGCTACATCCACCATCAGGACGGGCAGAAACACTGAAGACCATATTCTGTTGTTTGATTGCTGCAGGACTCGCAGTGATCATTTTCCATGTAAACGCAGATATGATCGGAGGTAAATGTTATATGTTACTTAATATATTTATAGGAATAATGATTGTGGCAGCCGTTGGAGTGGGACTCTGGATGGCGTGGTTCGACAGTCATGGAGGAAAGAAATAATGGCACAGATTTTAGCTGTAATTATTTTCCTGGCGATGTTCATTCTGATCATCACAGAAATCTGGGAAAGACACATTGTTACTCTGGGATGTGCGCTTCTTACACTGGTTCTTGTATTTGGCCTTTGTATGCACAGTCCCTCAGCAATTATTGAAACACTGAATATACATAGTATTTTTTCACCGGGATTCTGGCACACCGCAGGGGAAGCAAGCGAAGCTTCCGCCGGAATCAACTGGGAAACTATCGTGTTCATTGCTGGTATGATGATCATGGTAGAAGGTATGGCAAAATCCGGATTTTTCCGCTGGTTATGCATGAAGATTGCGAAGCTGGTAAAATACCAGATCATCCCGATCTTTATCACATTTATGATCCTGTCCTTTGTACTGGCAATGTTTATTGACAGTATCACCGTTATCCTGTTTCTGGCAGCAGTTACCGTAGAGCTTTCACAGCTGCTGAAATTCAATCCGGTACCGATGATCCTGGCAGAAATTTTCTGCGCAAACCTTGGTGGATCTGCAACTATGTGCGGAGACCCGCCGAACATTATCATTGGAACATCCCTTGGATTTTCCTTTGCAGACTTTATAACAAACACCGGCTTGATTGCATTTATCGCACTGATTCTGGTAATAATTTATTTCTACTTTGTTTTCCGCAAGGAGCTTACAGAGAATGCAGGCAAGATTGACCCGTCAACTCTGCCGGATCCTTCTGAGGCAATCACAGACAAGAAGGGCTTTATCATCAGCTGGATTATCTTCCTTTGTGCAGTTGTTCTGCTGGTAAGCCATTCACAGACCGGACTTACCGTATCCTGCATTGGCGTATTTATTGCAGCAGTGACACTGATCACAGCTGGCAAGGATGCGCTGGAGCTTCTGAAAAAGGTTGACTATAAGACCCTGCTGTTCTTCGTTGGACTTTTCGTAGTAGTAGGCGGTCTTGAGCAGACGGGCATCCTTACCATCCTGGCTGGATTTATCGGCAAGGTAAGTGGTGGAAACCTGAAGGTAATGATCGCAATTATCATCTGGGTATCTGCAGTTGCAAGTGCATTTATTGACAACATTCCGTTTGCGGCTACCATGATTCCGGTTATCGACAGCCTGGCAGCTGCCCAGGGAGTTGATATTTCCATTCTTGCATGGGCTCTTGCAATGGGTACTGATATCGGTGGAAGCGCAACCCCAATCGGTGCTTCTGCAAACGTAGTAGGAATCGCCACAGCAGCCAAGAGCGGCCATATGATCAAGTGGGGCAAATATTGCAAAGCTATGGCACCGGCTACAATTATTGTAATCTTTGTATCAATGTTCATGATCTATGCAAGATATTTATAATGCCAAATTGGATTGTGGGAGCAGCGCAGCTGGACCGCAATCCGCGGCATGAAACTATGGAAAAGGAGGGGATAATATGAAAACACAGAAACAGGTGATCATTTCCATCGGACGAGAGTTCGGAAGTGCGGGACATGAGATCGCAGAGCGAATCGCCAAGCGATATGCACTTTCCCTGTACGATCACAACCTTTTAAGAGAGGTGGCAGACAGCCACAACGTAAGCAGCGAGGATCTGGAGATCTTCGACGAGATAAAGCACAACAAATTCCTTTACCGTACCGTTAAGGGAATGAGCAGTTCTCCGGCAGACAACGTTGCCCTTATGCAGTTTAATTTCCTTCGGGAAAAAGCAGAGAAGGGCGAATCCTTCGTAGTAGTAGGACGTTGCTCCGAGACCATCCTGAAGGACTATCCGGGACTGATCTCCATTTTCGTTCTTGGAAATATGGAAGACAAAATCGCCCGTGTTTCCCGTCTTTATGGAAAAACAGAAAAAGAAGCAGAACGTTTTATCAAAGAGAAAGACAGAAAGAGAAAGAAATATCATGACAGTCACTGCAAGACCAAATGGTCTGAGACTCACACCTATGACCTGAGCCTGAACAGCAGTACACTTGGTATTGAAGGAAGCGTTGATTTCCTGTCTGAGTATATTGACAAACGCATATCTAGAATGAAATAAATGACCAGAGGTTCTGTCAAGACGCACACAGCTGTCATGACAGGACCTTTTTGTCTACAGGAGGAAAACATGTTTACAGATGACGAAAAAGATTACCTTATGCGTATGATCAAGGAAGTGGCCCGTGTGCTGGCAAGCGTGATGCTTGGGAAAAAATATGTACAGGTAGAGCTTCCGGTAGAATCCAAATATCAGATTTCCGGCGATAAGCTTCACCATCTGAAAACAATGGTGGACAACGGGGAAATCAACGAGGCGGAGAACGAGCTTCTGGACAGAATCGATTATTCGGATAAGGAAGACCTGGCAGAAGCCATGTTTTTCTACGAGTATGCAGCATCCAAAGGGGATGAATTTCTGGAAGCCCACAATTATTCTCTGGAAGAGGTTAAGGACGGCCTGCAGCAGCTGGCCCAGGATGCTGGGTACGGCAACATTATGAATATGTTAGTATAGCAAATATTAAGTAACCGCTATATTGACTTGTCTGATTTTTCATATGCCGCGTTGTCGTCGGTCGCCGTAGCCACCGCTACGCCTCCTTCCTCCGCCTTGCATATGAGAAAATCATCCTGCGTCAATATAGCAGATACTTAATCTTCGCTATACTAGACATCGGATAAGAAGGAGATTGAAAATGTTTCTTGAAAAAAACAGGGACCGGATAGAGAAAGACTTTGAGGATTTTTCCAGGGAACTTCCAGGAAAAGCAGAAGAAATCGAGAAAAGAATGGAAACCCTAAATACAGATATTGTGATCGGAATGAAGTATCTGTACAGCAACATGCCTTACAGCGATGTGGGAAATTACACATTCGACACCTATCTGGATTACGTCCAGCAGGGAATCTGGCTTTGGGAAAATTCCCCTTATGTGAAGAAATACCCGGAGCTTTATTTCCTGAATTACGTGCTTTTTCACCGGACAAACGACGAGGAAATCAAGCCATGCCGTACTTATTTCTGGGAAAAAATAAAAGACCGGATCCAAGGCATGAGCATGGTAGAGGCTGCTCTGGAGATCAACCACTGGTGCGCGGGAGAAGTGATGTATCAGGGAACGGATATGCGTACCGGCTCTGCTCTGGAAATCTACAGAAGCGGTGTGGGACGCTGCGGCGAGGAAGCGGTTTTTGTGGTAAATGTGCTGCGCAGTGCAGGAATCCCTGCAAGACCGGTATATGTGCCAAGATGGTCCCACTGTGATGACAACCACGCCTGGGTGGAGGTCTGGTGCGATGGTGACTGGCATTATCTGGGAGCCTGTGAGCCGGAGGCAGTTCTGGATAAGGGCTGGTTCACCAATGCAGCATCCAGGGCAATGATGATCGGTTCCAGATGGTACGACCGTGCCATGCCAGATGAAGAAGTCATCGGAAAAGACGGGATGAACAGAATCATCAATCTTCTTGGCAGGTATGCGAAGACCAAACGGATCACCATCCGTGTAGAAGACCTTGAGGGAACCCCGGCTGGCGGCGCGAAAGTGCAGGCCGAGGTTATGAATTACGGGGAGTTTTCCCCTGTGGCAAAGATGACTGCTGATGAAAATGGATGCATTTCTTTTGTCACAGGTCTTGGAAGTTTGCTGATCTGTGCAGTTTATGAGGGCGCTTACGGCGAGCGGGTGATCGACACCAGAGAGGGAGATGAATTTGTCTGCACCCTGGGAGAGGAATATGAGGACGAGCTGTGGGTGGATTTCGATATGATCGCCCCGGAGGATACAGGCCGGACCAAGTGGAATATTTCCAAAGAACAGGAAGAGGAAAATAACAGAAGAATTGCAGAGGAAGGCGAGCACTGCCGCCGCAAGATTGCGAAATTCCAGCCTCTGTGGAAGCGCTGCCTGTATGGTCACACCATGGAAGAGGTGGAGCCGATGATGGCAGTTCTGTCTGAGAAGGACAGAAGGGATGCTTTTCCGGAGGTGCTGGAAGGCCACTATCAGGAGGCTTCTGTTTACCGGGAATTTAATCCGGACGAGATCTATATTCCTTATGTGTGGAATCCAAGAGTAGAGAACGAGGTTCTTACGAAATGGAGAAAGAAGATTCTGGGGTATTTTGATAAGAAACAGAGGGATGCCTTTGAGTCTGATCCTAAGCGGATCTGGACCTGGATCAAGGAAAATATTTCTGTGCGCAACGACAAGGAGCGTCTGACGGCTTACACCACTCCTGGTGCAGCGCTGGATCTTAAGATTGCAGGGGAGAAATCCCATAAGGTGCTGTTTGTTGCCATTGCAAGAACTCTTGGAATTCCGTCCAGGCTGAATCCTACAGATGGCGCCATTGAGTACTGGGATGGCATAAAGTTCGTTCCAGTGCTGGAAGAGAGCCGCAAGGAAGCGCATCTTACAGTTATGGCCGGGGAGAATGAGAACTGGAATTACTACCAGAACTGGACCATTTCTGTGACAGACGGAAAGGGCTATCTGACTCTTGACTTCAGCGGAAGCAAATGGGAAAACGGAAAGCTTGAGCTGGATATTATGCCTGGGGATTACCGGATTCTTACTGGGAACCGTCTGCCCAACGGAAATATTCTTGGCAAGCGGTATGACTTCCATATTGAAAAAGATGAGACCAAGAAGGTGGAGCTGGAGCTTCGGGAGTACAGCCTGGAGGAAATGCTGAACCGACATTCTATTCCGGATTCCAGGCTGAGAAATAAAGATGGTGAGGAAGTGCTGATTTTGGAGGTGACGGGTGCACCGTGCGCGGATGAAAACCTGGAACACGGCGATGGCATCCAGCGTAAGATTCTCTTCTGGCTGGAGGAAGGCCGTGAGCCTACGGAGCATATCCTCAACGAGATTATGGATTTGAAGGAAAAATATGCCAAAATCCAGCAGAATCTTGTGTTTATTTTAAGAAATGAGGATGCACTGAAGAACGCGACTCTTTGCAGATGTCTGGAAACGCTGCTGGAAATTCAGGTATTTTTCCATGACTTCGGCAAAGACAAAGAGATGACAGCACGCCGCATGTACGTGGATTCTGAGAAGCTTCCGCTGATGGTTGTGACAGAAGGAGCATGCCAGGGAATGTTCGCATCTGCGGGATATTCTGTTGGTATGGCAGATATGCTGCTGCGGATTTTCCATGTGTGATTCCATTGTGCAGGCAGGAAGTGATGCGCACGTAAGCTGTCGGGAAGGCAGGAGAGAACGAAGATGAATCGAGACGAAATAAAATACATCGCCATGTTTACCATGCTGCTGAACCATATCGCAAATATTTTCTTAGAGCCGGGGACCCTTCTGTTTGAGATTTTTGTGGACGTGGGATATTTCACAGCGATCACCATGTGCTATTTCCTGGTGGAAGGCTATGGCTACACCAGGTCCAAAGAGAAATATGGAAAGCGTCTGCTTTTGTTTGCAGCGATTTCTGAAATCCCCTTCTGTCTGGCATTTACAGAAGAAGGAATCATCAGCTTCGTAAATATGAATATGATATTTACCCTTTTCCTGTGTTTCCTGATCCTTGTGGTCCGGGAAAAAATCCAGGCAGACTGGAGGCGGAATGCCTGCATAATAGTGCTTGTGGTACTTTCCATATATAGCGACTGGGCGCTGCTGGCTCCGTTGTTTACGCTGTGGTTTGCCACCTGCGGGCTGACGGATGCGAAAGGCAAAATGGCAGAGGATTTCACTGCGCAGCGGCGAAAGAAATTGTGGAAAGTATTCGGAAACGCCATGCTGCTTTTCGGACTGGTCAATCTGGCAGAAAACGCAGAGACCATGTCACCGGGAATGAGCATCCTGCGTTCTCTTGGCGCTGTGGTTGGAATTTTTCTTTCCGCAGTCTGCATCATTTATCTGTACAACGGACAGCAGGCGAAAAAGCACAGAACCTTTTCCAAATGGTTCTTCTACATTTTTTACCCGGCACATCTGCTGATTCTGGGACTGCTGCGGCTTGCGCAATAAATCATAATATGCTAAAATAGAACAAGATTCGAGGGGCAAAGGAATTTGCCCCTCATTTTAACTTTTAGAGAAAGGACACATTCTATGTTTCATGTAATTCCGGGAAATTTTTTCGTCCCATTGTCCTCACCCAACCGAATTGTATACTGGGAATGTATCAGCCGGCTTTTTTCCATCATGGAACATCAGCTTTCCTTTGGTGTGGAAAGAGAGGTGCTGGCAGATGAACTGGAATTTTATTTTAACCAGGAAAACGCAGCACAGCTGGTGGAAGAGGAATTCCAGGCATACGACAGCCGAAGCCGCGCCAACGGAATCCTGCGCCGCCTGGAATACTACGGCTGGATCGAAGTGGAGACAGACAAAAGCTACGTGCAGAGAGTGAATTTCAAAGAGTATGCCGTGAAGGTGATCAAGACGCTGCTGGACATTGCAGACGGCAAACAGATCGAGTACCAGGGCTACATTTATACCATATACAGCCTTGTGACTGGAACCATGGACAAGCCGGGAATCGTGCTGATGCAGATCTGGGAAAACACGGATCTTCTGATCACCGGCCTGAAGAATTTGAATTCCAACATCAAGCATTACATTGATGAGCTGACTAAACACAGCACAGTGGCAGAGATTATGGATGCCCTGTTTAATGACTATATTACCAACATTGTAGATAAGGCCTACCACCGCCTGCTTACCTCCGATAACGTGTCCAAGTTCCGGCCGGAGACCATTTCCCGCCTGGAAGAGAAAAGCCATGAGGAGGCGTTTCTGGAAGAGGCGGCAAGGGAGATTGCATCCATTCGGGAAGTTTCTGTGGAAGAGGGAAGAGAACTGACTTACCGCTATCTCCATGAGATTATAGAAGCTTTCCGCGGCATGGACAATATTCTCCAGGAGATCAATCAGAAAAATACCCAGTACCAGAGAGCTGCCATAGGGCGCGCCAAGTTTCTTCTTGCAGGAAACGAGGATGTGCGGGGCCAGCTAAAAGAGATCCTTATGGGAATCAACGAAGAGATCAACCGGGAAAACATGGATTTGGGCGGCATCTACCGCATTGATTTCCTGGATGACCTGGTGCAGATCTACCAGTGTTCTATCCTGGAACAAAGCTCCCTGTATCTTGCTGTGGAAGGCAAGCGGGAATTTACCCCTGCAAGCCTGGATGAGAAAGAGCCGGACGAAGAACTGCGCCGGGAAAAAATGCGGAGAATGGCTGAGAAGATCCAGAAGGTCATCAGCGTGGAAAAAATCCAGGACTATGTGGACCAGCAGCTTGGAAATGTGGATGAGATGAACGCCAGCCAACTGCCCCTTGCCAATGAAGATGATTTTATTAAGCTGATCTACACCAGGCTTTACGGACAGCGGAAAAATATGGGATATACAATTGAAACAATGGAAGAACGGGAAGTGAACGGCTACCGTTTCAAAGATTTTCGGATACGGAGGAGAGAGAATGGAATATCTGGAGGGAATGCTTCAAAAAGAGAAGGATAATTTCGGCAGAGTCTGCAACCGCCTTCTGGGAACCTGCTTTTTGTGCAAAGGAAACCAGAATACCAGGCCGGACTATTATTTCGTGCTGAAATACCGCAAGGAATTTAAGGAATACTTAGGGGTACTGGGCTACCGCCTGGAGATCAATGAGGAATACGGCGTGGTCCAGCTGACCAGCCCCCGGGGAATCAACCGCATGAATCTGAAGCTTTACGATTCCATTGTGCTGCTGCTCCTTCGGATCCTTTACGATGAAAAGAAACGGCAGCTTTCGGCTGTGGAAGAGGTGATCGTTACCCTTGGGGACATTCAGGACCGTTTCCTTAGCTTAAATATCCGTGACAAAATAATCGACAAAACAACTATGCGAAATGCCTTAAGCCTGTTCCGCAGATACCAGCTTGTGGAGCTTCTGGACAGGGATTTAGGCGATGAGGAATCAAGGGTTCTGATCTACGATTCCATCCTGATGGCGGTACGCGTGGAAGACATTAAAGCTGCATTTGAGAAACTGGAAACATACAGAAAGGGAAAGAACATAAGCAATGAAGAAACTGACGAGGATGAAGCTGATTAACTGGCATAGGTTCAACAACTGTACCATAGATTTTGGAGATTCCACTCTTTTGTCCGGTGAAAACGGCGCTGGAAAATCCACTCTTCTGGATGCAATCCAGTTCGTGATCATCTGTTCCACCGGATATTTCAACAAGGCGGCCCACGAAAACGGCAAGCGAAAGCTGACCGGCTATATCCGCTGCAAAACGGGAAAAGAGAACCAGCCCTATGAGCGTACCGGGGAGATCAGCGCCCATGTTGCGCTGGAATTTTATGAGGAAAGCAGGGATAAATATTTTATTATCGGTGCTGTGGTAGACTCTGCTTCTGAGGGGCAGGAGACCACAGTCCGCTATCTGATGGAGAACACCAGGATTTCCGATGACCTGTTTCTTTATGGAAATCAGGTGAAATCCATCGCGGAATTCAGAGGCTCCAACATTGACATCCGCCAGTGGTGCAAGACCAATGTGGAAGCCCGCAGAATGGTCACTGCAAGGCTTGGAAGAATCGAAGACAAGTTCTTCCGCCTGATTCCAAAGGCACTTGCATTTAAGCCTATTGACGATATCAAGGACTTTGTTTACTCCTATGTGCTGGATGAAAAAGAAGTCAATATTGAGGTCCTCCGGGAAAATGTGCGCACCTATCAGGACATGGAACGCACCCTGGATAATGTGAAAAAACGGATGAAAAAGCTGGAAAAGATCCAGGAATTGCACCAGCGTCTGCAGGAGCGGATGGAACGGGATCAGATGTACGAATATTTCCTGAAGCGCAGTGACCTGGACCTTGTGGAAGGCAAAATAAGAAGTATAGATGCTGCCAAAAAGAACGAGGAAGTCCGTCTGGAACAGGCCAAAGGCCAGCTGGAAATGCTGCAGAAGGAACGCAGTGAGAAGCAGGAAATTGCCACCAATCTGCGGGTAGAACTGCGCCATAATCAGGAGTTTGTAGCTCTTGAGGAAGAGAAAAAAGAGCTGGAAAGACAGCTGGAGAAGCGCAGAAATGCACTGCAGGATGAATCGGAACTGAAGAAAAGCGTTACACAGGCGGCGAAAGACAGCGAGCGGCTTCTCATGGGTGTTAAGGATGCAGGCGGTGATTCCCAGGAACTGATATCCTGCGTCCGGGAATACCGCACACAGCTGCAGAAACTGGATTCTGAGGCCAGTGTAGCAGCGCTGAAAAGCCTGACAGACGATGTGATCCACTGCAAGCAGAAGTATTTTGCAGGACTTCAGGGAGAGCTTGCCAAGCTGCAGATCCAGCTGAAACAGAATCACGCAGAACGGGAAAAGCTGAACAAAAAGATCAGCAAACTGAAGCGTAAAAAGCTTACCTATCCATCAGGAGTAGAACTTCTTACAGAGACCATACAGGAGGAATTTGCCAGCCTGGGACGGGAAATCCAGCCGGGAGTTCTCTGCGAAATGCTGGAAATCCAGGATGAAGAATGGCGGAATGCAGTGGAAGGATATCTGAATACACAGCGTTTTTATGTGCTTGTGGAGCCGGAGAATTTCGACATTGCCCTTGGAATCTATGACCGCCTTCGCAAGGAGAAAAAGGTTTACGGTGTGGGTCTTATCAATACCAGAGATCTGGAAAATTATGATACTGCCCCTGAGGGAACTTTGGCTTCCGTTGTAACTTCCCAGAATCAATATGCCCGTCAGTACAGCAACATGATCCTGGGAAAAGTGCAGATGTGTGAGCGTTATGAGGATCTGAAAAAGTACTCCATTTCCATTACAAAGGGCTGTATGAGATACCAGAACCGGGTTGCAAGTGCCATCAAACCAGAGGTATTCCGGGTGCCGTTTATCGGCAAAAATGCCTTTACCGTTCAGCTGGTTCAGGCAGAAGAGGAGTACCAGAAGATGAATGAGCTTCTGGAAAATCAGGAGAAGCAGCTGGCCGGGATGAATGAAATTCTGGGACTTCTTTCCACAGACAGTGATGTGGATATCAAGTACCGTCTGGATGTGATTCATACTCTTGGAACCGTAGACAAGGCCATTGCCAAATGCCAGGAGAATATCCAGAAGCTGAAGGAAAATTCTACATTGATCGAGAAGCAGATTCAGCTGGAAGAACTGGAAAAAGTGCTGCGTGGACTGGATGCTTCTGTGAATTCTGACATTGAAAAAATCGGTGGAATAAGAACCAGGATCCAGGATCTGATCGCCAGAAAACAGGCCCTTCTGGAAAACCAGATGACAGAGAAAGGCAAGGTTTTTTCCCTGGGAGAAGCAGCTGGAGATACTTTAAATTCCTGGAACCAGGAGTATGAAGAAGCGCTTGGAAAACGTCCTGTGGAGCAGTTCCAGAATGAGTATTTGGGTAAACGAAGAAACAACAGCGACAGGCGGGAAAAGATCAAAGATCAGATGATAAACGCCATGGTGGAATACAAGACAGAGCATGATTTTGGCGCGGCTGCCAGCCTGGAAGGGTTCCCTGAGTTTGAAGCTGTATATGACAGACTGAAAAATTCTGAGCTTTTGGATTATGAGGAGAAAGTACAGTCTGCCCGACATGCTGCGGAAACAGAGTTCCAGGAGCAGTTTCTTGCAAAGCTTCAGGAGAATATGAAGCTGGCGCAGGGGGAATTCAAGGAACTGAACAAGGCTTTAAAGGGAATCGATTTCAGCAGTGAGCGCTATGAATTCCAGTTTATGCCAAGCAAGAAATACCACAGCTATTATGAAATGATCATGGATGATTTCAATGTAATTCAAGGAGAATCTCTGTTTTCCGGAATGTTCCATGAGGCTCATAAAGACGTAATTGAAGAGCTGTTTGAACGGCTTTCTGTGGGCGGTGAAAACAGCACGCAGACTCTGGAGGAGTTTACGGATTACCGTACTTATATGGATTATGATATTAAGATCATACATGATGACGGCACTTATTCCTACTATTCCAAGGTATGCGAGGAGAAGAGCGGCGGTGAGACCCAGACCCCGTTCTATGTGACTGTGGCGGCTTCTTTTGTGCAGCTTTACAGCAACAATATTGGAGGCGAGGCAGCCGGACTGGTGCTGTTTGACGAGGCGTTTAACAACATGGATGATGAGAGGATCGGCGGCGTGCTGGAGTTCCTTCGCCGTCTGCCATTGCAGCTGATCATTGCGGCTCCGCCGGATAAAATTCAGTATATCGGTCCAGCTATGGATGAGATTATGCTGGTCATGACAGATCAGAAGCGGAGTTATGTGGAGGAATATCATAACGCGGTGTGATTTTAAATGCTGTAGTTTGCGTAAATATATGCCATTCGTTTGTACGTGATGGATGGAATTGCGTTTTTACAATTTCACAATTCACAGTTGCACAGTGACGATTTGTGCGCTAAAATAGATGAAAATAACGCAGAGGAGGTACCGCATATGACTACACTGGAAATTCTGGACCGTCTGCAGGGCGATGCACTGAAAGATGGAGAACTTCGCAAAAAGCTTCTGGCAACCCGTTTGGAGAAGGATCCTCTCACTGTTTTCTGCAGGCTGTGCAGAAGTCTTGGCTATGAATTGTATGAGATGGATCTGGTGTCCGCAGGAGAGGATTTCTACGCCACCATGCGCCGCAGTACCAACGGCGGAGGGGAGAATTCTCCGAAGCTGGAAGGGGAAGATGATTTCTACGAGCTGCTGATGGCAAGCCTGGAGGCAGCGGAGAAAGCGGAGTAAAGATATGGCTGAGTTGACCAAACTGCAGAAGCAGTTATTTGAATTGCAGGATTTGAAATACCGTGATTTTCACAGCAAATTAATGCCGGAAACAGACAAGGAAACGGTCATTGGAATCCGTACGCCAGTCCTTCGGAAATTTGCGAAGGAATTCGCCGGGACTTTGGAGGCAGAGGCATTTTTGCGGCAGCTTCCTCACCGATATTATGAAGAAAACAATCTTCACATGATGCTGATCACGGGGATAAAGGACTATGAGAAATGTATGGAAGAAGTTCAGCGTTTTCTTCCCTATATTGACAACTGGGCAACCTGTGATTACCCGGCTCCGAAGTGCTTTGCCAGGCATAAAGATCAGGTGCTGGAGGAAGCAAAGAAATGGATTTCTTCCGGAGAAACCTATGTCATTCGTTATGGAATCGGTATGCTGATGCGCCTTTTCCTGGATGAAGATTTTTCTCCGGAATATCTTGAAATGGCGGCAGCGGTTCAATCCCAGGAGTATTATGTAAATATGATGATTGCTTGGTATTTTGCCACCGCTCTTGCCAAGCAGTGGGACGCCACAGTCCCTTATATTGAACACCATAAATTACCAGACTGGGTACACAGAAAGACCATTCAGAAAGCTGTGGAAAGCTACCGGATCACACCGGAGCAGAAAGAATATCTGAAAGGATTTCGCTAAAAAAAGAATCATAAATGCCAGAGATAAAAGCTTTTGCATATAGATGCAGAGTGCTTTTTCTCTGGCATATTTTTTATATGATAATGCTAACAGGACTATTGGCAGCAAATTTATTACTTCTTGTGGAACACAATTGCCCGGTCATACACGATTTCATAATAGGAAGCTCCTACATTGTTCTCATCCATATATGCCCGGAAGGCCAGAAGAATGGTATCTCCATTGTCTACACCATAGAATTTTCCCTTCTCATTTCCGGTAGAATATTCGATGATGGCGGTGTAATCATCCATCTGGGTACGGGCCATTTTGTACACATAATAATCGTCTGCACTGTCGCAGTCTTCCTCAAGATAGGAAGCAGCACTGCCTGGGAAAAGGGAATCATACACGCTGCATACGCCATTAAGCATAGGGCGGGCGTAGAGAACCGCGTTGGAGTATAAGGCCTTTCCGGTCTGGGTGTGATTGACTCCGTAAACAACAACGAAATCCTCATCGGAATTTAAGGTAAAATCCTTTGTCATCACATAGGCAGTATCTCGGTTGTCCCCCTGGGCATTGCGGTCATTCAGGTAAGCGGTAAGCCCCTCTGGAACCGCAATATCCGTGCTAAGCTCTTCATAATCATACTCATCTGCATACTGGGCGATGATTGCTTCCCGGATTTCATCCAGATGCTGGCTGCCATTTTTTAATTTGGAAATTTCATGTTCGCCAGTGCCGCGGGCTGTGAGAACTGCGTTTTCATAAGGATCTGCATCCAGCTCTTTTTGCGGAGAGACACGATAAACAACGGAGTTTGCCGCAAGATTTTCTGTGTAGCTGTCATAAGCGTCCTGATCTGTCGGCTGGGAAATACGGCCAAGGAAACTAAAGGTATCGGCTCCTTTTTGCAGCCCCATATTATAGGTGTCTGCAGGAATCGGCATCACATTGATTATGCTTTCATCATAGCCGGCAGCAGTCAGCTGTGCAGTTACTTTTTCGGTTACAGTTTGGTTGGCACTGATTACAATAACCGCCTGAGAACCGTATGCGCTGTCGCCGTCATGCTTGATATTTACCATATTTACAGAGTCCCCGATGGAACCGAAAATAGGGTGATACAGACCGGTTTCCTCATTTCCTGCGCTGAAAAATGCCTTTTCGTTGGTGTAATCCTTGCCCTCTTTTTGCTGGGTGAACATTACGTAATTGATGAAGGAATAGTACTTGCATTCGGTGGGAAGCTGCGTGATCAGAACAATAGCTTCGTCCTGTCCAAGCTTATACTGCCAGCCGCCCGGGGCAAAATAGGGATTTGCCGGAGCGTTTTCTACGTCTGGATCGTCATAGAGAGTGGCTGTTTCGTCCGGCCAGTTATAGTCCGGATTTCCCTTGGCATTGTCCTGTTCCGGGGCAGCAGGAAGGTTGAATACCATGTAGGAGGAACCTGCATTGTTGCCGAAACAGCTGAGAAGACGGCCTGCGGAAGCCTCCTTTAATGTGTCCAGCTCATAGAAGGAACCTTGCTGAACGTAGAAGCCTTCGTTTTCCAGAAGGGTCTGAAGCTGGCTGGCATTGTTGTCTTGTGCGGTATCAGAATTTTCCGGGGCTTCAGTGGTTGATTCTTCGTTTGCGCTTACCAGAACTGTGTTGGAAACAAGTCCGCCTGCTAATATCACTGCTGCAAAAATTCCCGCTGCAAATGTATAAAAAAACTGCTTTTTCTTCATAGGCTCATACTCCTTTATCGGTTCAATGTTATGTTGGAGTAAGTATAGCATGAGAAAAAGCAGTTTTTGATTTTCAGGGAATGAAATACATGCTTATGGAATAAAATGCTGCGTTGCGTATTGACAGCGCCCAATCTTACATGAAATCATTCGCCGTATTTAGGTGCGGTACGTTCATTAACGGAAGCTCTTCAGCCAGTTTACCAGGGAATCATGCCAGATGTTGTCGTAAACAGTTTTCTTCATCTGATCAGTGACCGGGCCGTTGTTTGCCATTTTGGCAAGGATGCCAGCCTGGAGTTCTTCCACAGTCATGTCTTCCGGTGACTTGGACCAGTCTACGGTTACTTCGGATTTCTCGGAAGCTGTCTGGGCAGCGGCTTTTGTGTCGGTGGCTGCCACTTCTTTGTCCGCAGAAACCTGGCTGGAAGCTGCGGCTTCTGAAGTCACAGGATTTGCAGCGGATTCAGAGGCTGCTGTGTTTTCAACAGCTGGCCCAGCATCTGATTTATCGTTGGAAGCTTTTGCTTCAGTTGTAGAAGCGGCTTCTGTTTTTGCTGTGTTAGCTGGGCTGTTCTCGGAAGCTGTCTCCGGTTTTTTCGCAGTCATGTCAACTGGCTTATACTCTGGCATGTCCCCGGCCGGAACCCAGATATTTCCGCTGTTTCCGGCAACAGTCACATTGATGCGTCCGTTTTCTACGGAAACCTTTTCCCCGGTAAGTGTGCCTACATATTCAGCAGTATTTCCTGCTGGCAAATTCATGGAAGCGGCGTTGTCATCGTTGTTTACGGTTACGATCACGCGAACTCCATCAAGGTCACGGGCGAAAGCATACTGGCGGTTGGTCAGCATCAGCTCCGCATAGCTTCCATAGTTAAGTGCTGGCGTATTCTGGCGAACCTTTCCAAGAGCGGCAACAAGTGCAGTGCAAGGATTTTTCTCAGTGGCATCTGCGTAGTCAGCAAGATTCAGTGCAGGTCTCAAGCTGTCATCAGAGGTTCTTTCCTTGCGGCCCTCGATGCCAAACTCAGAGCCATAGTAAATGCTTGGAACGCCTGGAAGCGTATAGAGCAGTACGTGAACCGGAGCAAAATGCGCCTTGTTGGTAAGCTTGGTGTAAATACGCTCCACATCATGGTTGTCCACGAAATTGTAAAGATCCAGGTCACCCATGTTCTGCAGATATTTCACAGTATGTGCGATCTCGAAATAGTTGTGGTCGTTGTGACCGCTGTAAAGTGCCTTGTGCAGGGCGTAGTTGGTAACGCTGTGCAGGGTGCTTCCATTTACCCAGCGGCTGTAATCGCCGTGGATTACCTCGCCCATCAGCCAGAAATCCGGCTTCACTTCTTCAGCAGTGCGGCGGAGCTGTTTCATGAAATCAAAATCCAGAACATCAGCAGCGTCGAGACGGATTCCATCCACATCAAACTCAGAAACCCAGAAGCGGATCACATCGCAGATATAATTCTGTACTTCCGGATTGCGCTGGTTTAATTTTACCAGAAGGTTGTATCCGCCCCAGTTCTCATAGGAAAATCCATCGTTATACTCGGTATTTCCGGAGAAATTCACGTTGCAGTACCAGTTTACATAAGGTGAGTTCTGGCGCTTTTCCTGAATGTCCTTAAATGCGAAAAAGTCACGTCCAGTGTGGTTGAATACGCCGTCGAAGATAACTTTGATTCCTTTTTCATGACATGCTGCCACGAAATTCTTCAGATCCTCATTATCACCCAGACGGGAGTCCAGCTTCTTATAATCTGTTGTCTCGTAACCATGTCCCACACTTTCAAATAAAGGACCTATATATAAAGCGGTGCATCCGATCTCTTTAATATGGTCGATCCAGGGAAGAAGCGTATTCAGCCTGTGAACCGGCTCCTCATACGCATTCTGCTTCGGCGCACCCGTCAAACCCAATGGATAAATGTGATAAAAAACTGCTTCGTTATACCAACTCATGTCTAACACCTCTGTCGTTTAAATAAATTTGTACGTTCAACATCTCCTATCATAGCAGATTTTGCCATCAGATTCCATATAAAAATATGACGATGGTGTTGTAATTCTAATATCCTATATAGTAATTGATCTGGAAGTTTGCTATAATAATGTCAAAGTAAAACTTATATTTTCCTGAAAAAAACAAAGGAGAACAATAATGGCAGGATACGTTCTGAAAATTGTAATGGAAGATACCCACCCGCCTGTGTGGCGGCGTGTTTTGGTTCCGGAGAAAATAACTTTTGGGGATTTGCATGATATTATTC
>CAVJRB010000236.1:0-5209 GCA_963651655.1 bacterium
GGCACATGGAGCACCATAATCGGAAGTCCGGTTGCACGGTTAAAGGACAGGTACAGATAGTCGATGTTGATGTTGCTCTCCTGAAGGCTGAGAAGAAGGTTGTTCAGATTACCAACCTCATCCTTTACTTCGATTCCAAGTACATCGCTAAGCTTGCAGATGAAGCCGGCCTTTGTAAGCGCCTCCAGTGCTTTCTCCGGCTTGGATACTACCATGCGGACAATTCCGTATTCCGCACTGTCATTGGTAACAGATCCTAAGATATTGATGTCTTCCTCAAGAAGGATTCCGGTTACCTGCTGCATTTTTCCTTTGATGTTTTCCGCGAAAATTGATAACTGTTTCAGCATTTTCTTATTCCTTTCTACATTTCAATAACAATATTAACATTTTTATTTGGTGATACCGCAAGGGTATCTCCTTTTACTCTTCTACCGGAACCTCAATCAGCTCCTTCGGGGAATGTGCCAGGTTGCGGCAGCCATCCTCTGTTACCACTACCATATCCTCAATACGCACGCCGCCAAATCCAGGTACATAAATTCCAGGCTCAACCGTCTCGATCATGCCGGCCTGAAGAATGGTATCATCAGACGGGGAAAGACGGGGGCTCTCATGGATAAACAGACCAACGCTGTGTCCAAGTCCATGTCCGAAATACTCGCCATATCCGGCCTCTGCGATAATATCCCTGGAAACCTTATCCACGCTTGAGCCGCTGACTCCGGCCTTCACGGCCGCAAGACCTGCAAGCTGTGCCTTTAATACCACATTGTAGATTTCTTTCTGCTTCTCGCTTGCTTTTCCAAGGACAAAAGTACGTGTCATATCGGAGCAGTATCCCTTGTATTTGCATCCGAAATCACAGGTAACGAAATCTCCCACTTCCAGTTTCTTGTATCCTGGAATGGCATGAGGCATGGAAGAATTCAAGCCGGAAGCGATGATGGTATTGAAGCTTAAATCCTCAGCGCCCTCTTTTTTCATCAGGTATTCCAGCTCTGCAGCAACCTCAAGCTCTGTCATGCCTGGCTTCACTACCTTCAGAAGCTTTTCAAATGCCTTGTCACCGATCTCCTCTGCTCTTGCAAGATAAGTCAGCTCCTCCTCGGTCTTGATCTGGCGCAGATCATCGATCTTGGTTCCAAGCGGAGTCCAGACCTGAACCGGAAGGGCAGCCTTCATACGGTCAAACTCGCAGCAGAGCATGGACTGGTCCTCATAGCCCATATGGAAATCTCCGCTCACAGTTTCTTTCTCCATGCACTCCTTCAGAATGGTCTGACGGTTGTGGGCACGGTTCTCCTCAATAACTGTGAAATCACTTTCTTTTCCAGCCTGCTCGGTATAACGGGAATCTGTGATCAGCACCTTCTGGGTGGCAGAAATATATAAAGCGCCCTCTCCTCCCCGAAATCCGCTAACATGACGCATGTTGTAAGGATCTGTGATTACAAGAGCATTCAGTTTTAATTCATCAAGAATATTGTTCAACATCTTTTTTCCTCCTCATCTTTTGTTTTCCACGCACTTTAGCACGTTGAAAAAACACATTTCCTATTAGTCTCATCATACCACATTCTTCGCCATAATATTGTCTGAATTTTATATTCTTTTTATGCATATAAACTTTTTATTTTGAATAAAATAATATTTTTTTCAAATTATTCATTGACAAATAAGAAGTAATCTGTTATAGTAAGCTCATAAAACAAAAGGGAGAACAAAATAAAAACAAAAAGGAGTGAGACCACCGAAAACATAATTTACCACTTATAATCTAAGAAAGAGAGGTACGGACCACCAGAAACCTAAACGCTTTATCTTAATTCTTTTATAATTTAAGCAAAGGAAGGTACAGTCCACCAAGAACTTAAGCCTTTAATTCCAATTGTTTTAGACGCATAATCTTAAGAAAGTGAGGTACATTCCATTGGATATGGATCAGATTTAAGCCACCAGTAAACGTCGATGCTGGTGGCTTAATTGATGCCCTTTTTCCCCGGTTCCTTACAGACCTTTCCTTTTTGGCATACCCACTCTTCTTCTCTCATATATCTTTAGAAAACCCATCCCGAGGTTTCCATGAAATTCTCCAGACCTTCTTTTTTTAAACGCCCTTTTAGGCTTCCCTCCCGGATTTCTAACTTTTCCTCTGAAAAAATCCCGGTAATCAAAGATTTCCTCCACTATGCTGGCGTCCCCCTGCTTTTTGCCCTGTCTTTTCTTGCAGGTGAGACGGCCCGGATCACAGTTCAGCACTTTCGGACGCCGGAAGCCGTAACCACTGCGTCTGGCAGCACCAGCTGGGGACTGAGTTTCCAGGAGGAAGGAAAGCGCCCTGTGGGTAACGCTTCCATGGAGGAGCTTGCCCCCTATGATGCCTATTTTGCCAAAGATACCCAGGAGAAAAAAATCTACCTTACCTTTGACTGCGGATATGAAAACGGGAATACCCCTCTGATTCTTGACGCGCTGCAGAAACACAATGCAAAAGCCACCTTTTTCGTAGTTGGAAATTTTATCAAAGACAATCCGGATCTGGTAAAAGAAATGATCGCAGAAGGACACACGGTAGGAAATCACACCCTCACCCACCCGGATATGTCCGGGATCTCCTCTATGGAGGCTTTCCAGAAGCAGCTGGAGGGCGTGGAAAATCTGTACAAAGAAGCGACCGGAGAATCCATGACGAAATTCTACCGGCCGCCTCAGGGAATTTACAGCACCACCAATCTGTCTATGGCAAAGGAGCTTGGGTATAAAACCTTCTTCTGGAGCCTTGCCTATGTAGACTGGTACCAGGACAAACAGCCTTCCAAAGAGGAAGCCTTCGATAAGCTTCTGAAACGGATCCATCCGGGTGCCATTGTCCTGCTTCACAATACTTCTTCCACAAACGGGCAGATTCTGGATGAACTGCTGGGCAAATGGGAAGAAATGGGATATACATTTGGAACTTTAAGTGAGTTCTAGCGGTTATTGCCGAAATAAATCACAGCCTGCACTCCGGGGCCTGTATGGATTCCGATAATCGGGCTCATTGGCATAATGGTAACCTGAGCACCTGGCACTGCTTCCAAAATGGCAGCTTTCGCTTTCTCTGCCTGCTCGTGGGCATCACCATGACAGATAAATACATAAGGATGCTCCTCATTCAGCCCGGAGCTTACATACTTGGAAACAATGGTATTCATGGCAGCCTTGGAACCGCGCACCTTCTCCGGGATTGCCAGGGTACCATCTTCTGCAATGCGAAGCACCGGCTTGATCTTCAGCTTGCCGCCGATCCAGGCGATGGTCGGGGAAATGCGTCCGCCCCTCTTAAGGAAATCAAGGTCATCCACGGTGAACCAGTGGCAGATGTGCAGACGATTCTCTTCCAGCCATGCGGTATTCTCCTCAAGGGACATTCCCTTCTCCTGATTCTGTGCTGCCAGGATCACCAGAATGCCCTGTCCGCCTGTGGCTGCAAGGGAATCCACGCAGGAAATCTTACGCTCTGGATACTCTTCCATCAGGTCTGTAGCTGCCAGATGGGAACTCTGCCAGGTGGAAGTAAGACCGCCGGAAAGGGAAATATAGAGGATATCCTTGCCCTCTTTCAAAAAGGGCTCAAAATAATCGGTATATGTAGCAGGGGAAATCTGGGAGGTGCTTCCGGTGCCTCCATTGCGAAGCTGGTCATAGAAGGCCTTGCTGTCCCAGCTTCCCGGGTCCTTATGAGGATGCTCCTCTCCATTTAACTGATATACCATAGGGATCAGATGAATCTGACCTTTATCCAGAACAGACGCAGGAATATCTGCGGAAGTATCTGTTATAATTACATATTCACTCATAATCGGTTCTCCTTGTTTGGTTAAGTGAGCCCATTATAACATACTTTTCCCCTGGAATGTGTATTTTTTTACATTTTCACTGATTTTGTAACAGTTTTTGCAGCGTGTTCTTCACTGAAGTGTACTTTTTCTCCGGAATGGGAAGCTCCCTGCCGCCTGTCACCTTCATTTTAAACCTGCGGATGGACTGCACATGGGCAGGATTGACCATGTAGCTCTCATGGCATTTCAGGAACATATTCTTGTAGCGCTTTTCCAGCACCCGCATACTCTCTATGGATTCAAACGTCTGATCCAGGGTATGGATCACAGCGTGGTTGCCCAGGCTCTCCGCGTAGATCACCCGGGACCAGTTCAGATA
The DNA here is from genome assembly GCA_963651655.1 of bacterium. GTDB lineage: Bacteria > Bacillota > Clostridia > Lachnospirales > Lachnospiraceae > Blautia_A. The sequence continues at coordinate 4,204 of CAVJRB010000236.1, forward strand.
CAGGATAGATTTAGCCACGCCTTTTACGTAGATCCGCTCGGAACGGTTCTCCCCTGTAAGGATAAATTTCCGGTAATTCTCATCATAGTGGACAGGATAGATTCCATCCCGCTCATCATATTCAATGGCATTGGAAATCAGCACCGACCGGATCTTTGGAACCCCTTTTTGTTCCACCCAGGTAAATTGCATGCGCTGGTTGACCCGGCTTGCGCTGTTATCCGGCCAGATGGTATCCACAAGCATAAAGGTCAGCACCTCTATTACCGTATTGCTGGTAGTGGTCAGCGGCAGTACGGTCAGGTTATTAATGGAAAAGGTAAGCTCATGCTTCTCTGCGTGAAACGCATCCACCAGCTTCTTTTTTCCCCGGATCATCTGCTTCGCCGCAGGCCCCAGCCAGAGCACATCCTCATGGCAGGCTTCCAGGAAAGGCTCTATCTCATTATTGTAATAGCGATTCAGTATCTCTGCAGTACGGTCTGCAACTTCTTTTATGTTCATTCCTGGCTTCTCCTATCTGTGCTGATAATAAAATACGGCTACCTGGGTCCTGTCCCGCAGCTGCAGCTTTTCCAAAATGGAGCTAAGGTAATTGCGCACCGTTCCCTCACTGAGGAAAAGTTCCGCCGCAATCTCCTTATTGCTGCACCCGTTGGCGATCAGCCGGATGATCTCAAGTTCCCGTTCATTGATGTCATAGCTTCCATAATCAAAGCCCTGTTTTCCCATGAGAAGCTCCGGAAGCCTGGAAGTGATCTGGGTTCCGAATACTGTCTGCCCGGAATCAACAGCCCGAAGGGCCGGAAGAATGCTTCCGTAATCCTGCTTCAAAAGATAGCCTTTTGCCCCTAGCCGCAGGTCTTTTACAATATATTCGTCATCTGCGAAGGTAGTCAGAAGCAAAATGTTAGCCTTTGGAAATTTCTCCAGGATCTTCTGGGAAGCTTCCAATCCGTCCATTTCTTTCATGCGGATATCCATGAGAAGCACATCCGGCTGATAT
>CAVJRB010000237.1:0-2524 GCA_963651655.1 bacterium
TAATTTGATACCAGCTAATGTTTTACCTTCATATACCCAAAGTTTAGAAAGAACCAAAATTTACATCCATACTATTTTTCCTTTTCCCTTCTCTTTTGGTATATCATATTTTTATTTCTGCTATATCAATTATAGTTTTTACTTATTTCCAAGTCAAGCGTATTATGAACGCGAATAAAAAAGAAAACAAAATCATTGCTGTGGAGAAAACAAACAGCGTTTACAGATCGTTTTCAAAGGAGGAACAAATGCTTACAGCAGTAACCGGTATTAACTGGGGCGATGAGGGAAAAGGACGTGTGATCGATCTTCTGGCCGAGCAGGCTGATGTGGTTGTGCGCTATCAGGGCGGCAACAACGCAGGTCACACAGTAGTAACCGATCAGGGCAAATTTGTATTAAATCTTCTTCCCTCTGGTATTTTACATCCAGGTGTGGTATGTGTTCTTGGAGATGGCATGGTGGTTGACCTGGAACATCTTTCCAAAGAAATCCATGAAATAGAGAAAAAAGGAATCCGGGTGACACCTGAGCACTTAAAGCTTTCCAAGCGCGCCACCATTTCCATGCCCTGGCATAAGGTGCAGGATGAACTGGAGGAAAACAGGCTGGCAAAAACAGGCAGCGCTTTTGGTTCCACCCGCCGGGGAATCGCCTATGCCTACAGTGACAAGTACCGAAAAAAAACGCTCCGTCTTGGAGATCTTCTTCATTTAAAAGAGGATTCTGTAAAAGCCAGACTGAAAACCATGCTGGAGGCAAAGAATCTGGAACTTGCCGGATGCTATCATCAGGAGCCAATGTCCTATCCTGCCCTTCTTACCTGGTGTGAGGAACAGGCGGAGCTGTTTGGCCCATATATTGCAGATACCGGCGAATATCTGGCACAGGCTCTGTCACAGGGCAAAAAGGTAGTGCTGGAGGCCCAGCTTGGCGCCATGAGGGACATTGATTATGGTATTTTCCCCTATACCTCAAGTTCCTCTACCATTTCTGCCTACGGTCCCATCGGTGCCGGCATTCCGGGAAAATCCCTGGATCATGTGGTTGGCGTTTTAAAGGCATATTCTACCTGTGTAGGTGCAGGCCCGTTTGTTGCGGAAAATGCAATGTCAGATAACTGGGAGGAAGAGCTTCGAAAAGCCGGCGGCGAGTATGGAGCTGCCACAGGACGTCCCCGCAGGGTTGGCCCATTTGATGCAGTTGCCAGCCGCTATGGATTGAAATGCCAGAATGCAGACAAGATCGCGCTGACCAAAATGGATGTGTTAAGCTTCATGAAAGAAATTCCTGTGATCACAGGCTACAAACGGGATGGCGTTGTGGTAACAGACTTTGATCCTATGGAGGAACTGGATGCTTATACACCTGTAGTTGAGATGCTGCCAGGCTGGGAATGCGATATTTCAGGCTGCCGTACCTACGAAGAGCTTCCGGAAAATGCAAAAGCCTACATCCGTATCCTGGAACAGCTGATGGATCATGAGATCCAGTTTATTTCCGTTGGAGCCAAACGGGATCAGTATTTAACAAAAGGAGCCTGGTTATGAGACATTTGATCGATCCACTTGATTTTACCCTTGAAGAAACCACAAAGGTTCTGGATCTGGCCGACCGTATTGCCCAAAATCCGGAAGTGTACAGCCATGTGGCTGACGGCAAGAAGATTGCCACTCTTTTTTACGAGCCAAGCACCAGAACCCGTCTCTCTTTTGAATCTGCCATGTTAAGCCTTGGGGGCAAAGCCCTGGGGTTTGCAGGCGCTGAGCAGTCCAGTGCCACAAAGGGAGAAACGGTAGCAGATACCGCCCGTGTGGTAAGCTGCTATGCGGATATTATTGCAATGCGGCATCCCAAGGAAGGCGCTCCCCTTCGCGCTTCCATGTATGCCACAGTCCCGGTGATCAATGCCGGGGATGGCGGACACAACCATCCTACCCAGACACTGATCGATCTTATGACGATCCGCCAGAGAAAGGGCCATCTGGATCATCTGACCGTAGGCTTTTGCGGTGACCTGAAATTTGGACGGACAGTTCACTCTCTGGTAAACAGTCTTGTGCGTCATCCTGGAAATGAGTTTTACTTTATCTCCCCGGAAGAGCTTCGTATCCCGGATTACGTGATAGAAGAAACCTTAAAGCCAAATCACATTTTTTATAAAGAGGTTACAAGTCTGGAGGAAACACTGCCTAAGCTGGATGTGCTTTATATGACAAGAGTCCAGAAGGAACGTTTCTTTAATGAGGAAGATTATGTCCGGTTAAAGGATACCTATATTTTAAATCAGGAAAAATTAAATCTGGCACAGCCGGATATGCCGGTTCTTCATCCCCTTCCAAGGGTGGAGGAAATTGCCGTTGATGTAGATCAAGATCCAAGAGCCGCATATTTTGACCAGGTGCAGAACGGAAAATATATCCGCATGGCGCTGATCATGGCCTTGCTTGAAATTCCGGACCCGCTGACAGGAAGGATGGTGCTGTAATGTTAAAGATTGAATCTATCCAGAATGGAATTGTGA
>CAVJRB010000238.1:0-2904 GCA_963651655.1 bacterium
GAAAATACCTGATAACCTCCAATCGGGAAAGTGGTCTTGGCAGATACGATGTGGTGCTGGAGCCCATAGATAAGACGGAAAATGCTTATATATTTGAATTTAAAGTTCGGCAGGCTGTTAAGGAGAAATCCTTAGAAGAAACGGTAGAAAACGCTTTACATCAGATAAAAAATAAAAGATATGACCAGGACTTAAAATCCCGGGGAATTCCAGAGGGGAATATCCATCATTACGGATTTGCCTTTGAAGGGAAAAAAGTGCTGATCAGAAAGGATACACTTTCCTAGGTCCATACTGCGAAAGAAGAACAGGGTGCATTTCATGAAGCAAACCATTTTGAAGCATTTATTATGCTGGTTTGATTCATGAAATGTACCCTGTTTTGCATGTATTGAAAAATTTTCTCAATTAAGAAATACAAAATCATGTTTTATTAGCTTGACAACATATACCCATATGGGTATATAATATGCCCATACCCCATAAGGTATAGAAAAGAGGCATAACATGAAAAATCTAATGGGAAAGTTAGAAGAGTTACTTGAAATCGGCGGCACGAAGAAAGACATCATCCTGCTGGTACTCTCCGGAATTGCCATTGTGCTAAGTCTGCTGGGAATTTCCCCGTTCCCCTTTGACATGTCCTGGATTGCCATTGTCATGTGCGGACTTCCTATTATCCTGGAAGCCATCATTGGACTGGTAACGGAATTTGACATCAAAGCAGACGTTCTGGTATCCCTGGCGCTGATCGCTTCTGTGTGCATTGGAGAGGATTTTGCAGCCGGAGAAGTGGCATTTATTATGCAGCTAGGCGGACTTCTGGAGGAGCTTACAGTAGCCAGAGCCAGAGCCGGAATCGAAAAGCTTGTCCATTTGACACCACAGACTGCCAGGGTAATAAAAGATGGAAAAGAATCTGTTATCCCTGCGGAAAAGGTACAGGTAGGGGATATCCTTCGGGTGCTTCCCGGTGAAGGCGTTCCGGTAGACGGAGTCATTATTTCCGGACAGACCTCCGTCAACCAGGCGGTTATGACAGGGGAGTCCCTTCCGGTTGATAAGACAGTGGGAGATGAGGTATCCAGCGGAACGGTCAACCAGTTTGGAGCCTTTGAGATGAAGGCTTCCAAGGTGGGGGAGGACAGCTCCATCCAGCGAATGATCCGCCTGGTCCAATCCGCAGACGCAGGGAAAGCTAAGATTGTAGGAATCGCAGACCGCTGGGCAACCTGGATCGTGGTGATTGCGTTAACGGCGGCAGCTCTTACCTGGCTGATCTCAGGAGAGATTATCCGTACAGTTACCATTCTGGTTGTATTTTGTCCCTGCGCCCTTGTGCTGGCTACCCCGACTGCTATTATGGCAGCAATCGGAAATGCCACCAAGCATGGTTTCCTGGTACGTGAGGGAGATGCCCTGGAACGGCTTGCAAGAGTAAACGTGATTGCGTTTGATAAAACCGGAACTTTAACATATGGTACACCAAAGGTAGTTGCAGCTGTCAGCAACAGCGAAAATTATAACAATGATGATATTTACAGACTTGCAGCCTGTGCCGAGCAGCTTTCCGAGCATCCCCTTGGAAAAGCAATTGTAAGCTGCTGCAAGAAGGAAGGCATCACACTTTCCAGCGCAGCGGACTTCCAGATGATTCCTGGACAGGGAGTCTGTGCAGTGGCAGAAGGGAAAAAGATTCTGGCTGGTAATCCGAAACTTTTGAAGGAACATGGCGTGGAAATAAAGACCGCAGTTTCCGTCCGCTCAGGAGAATCCTTTGCGCCGGAGCAGTACATAGAGCGCGGCTGTACCGTTACTTATGTGGCAATTGACGGTCAGTATGCTGGTTTCATCGCTCTTTCTGATACGCTTCGTGAGGAAAGCACCGGCATGATCGACTCCCTGAACAGCCTTGGCGTTCAGCCGGTTCTTTTAACTGGAGACCACGAAAACGCAGCGAAAACCATTGCATCCCAGCTTCATATAAAGGAAGTCCGTGCCAACTGTCTCCCGGAAGACAAGTTGAAATACATTGATGGTTATCAGCAGGAAAACAAGATGGTCTGTATGATCGGTGACGGAATCAACGACGCCCCGGCCCTGAAGCGTGCAGAAGTGGGAATTGCCATGGGCGGCGTGGGAAGCGACATTGCAGTAGACGCAGCCGACATTGCCCTTGTAGATGACGAAGTAAAAGAGCTTCCTCATCTCATTGCCCTGTCCAGGCGCATGATGACTACCATCAAACTGAACATGACCTTTTCTATGACCTTGAACTTTATCGCAATCGTCCTTGCCATCACCGGAATCCTGAACCCCATCGTAGGCGCCCTCGTCCACAATGCAGGTTCCGTACTGGTAATCACAAACTCAGCATTCTTATTAAAATGGAGGAAAAAATAATGATCAAAATAATCGGACTTATCGTAGGAATCTTAATTCTCTGTGCCGGAATCTATTACCTCACCCAGGAAAAAGAAGATCCGGAATCCCGTAAGATCTACAGCATTGTAAGCGCAGTGGGAGCTGTGATCGCAATTGTGGCAGCAGTGTTCCTGTTTATGTAAAAGAACTTTAATAGTCGGATTTATTGGAGAATTTTTAATTGCCATCTTCAGGTGGAAGAAGCTTTTTAAAAATCCGATATAAAAGTAAGGAATGAATATAAGCAATCAAACCAAAACCAAAGAAAAACCAGCAGCAGACATACAGCGGCTGCAGTTTTAAATCTGCATAAGTTATGTACATGGGAAGCACAAAAATGCTTCCCATTATTAATGTCATTGGAAAGTGTATAAAAGCCAGGATCAGAGCATTTTTGGAAAGAAGAACCAGCTTATTTGAAAATGTGGCAATTACCGGAAAAATATAGAGGGTAAATGCTCCAAGCAAAATCAGAACAAA
>CAVJRB010000239.1:0-2426 GCA_963651655.1 bacterium
AAAAAAAATAGGTTTCCATATGGATTCTTCCTGTGTGATTTACAGCGGCCAAAGAGAGGACTTTGTGAACTGGGAACACTACATGGAAAAAAGCGGGAATACCCTTTGCAGGCTTTTGAAAGAACAGGGCTACAGCTGCCAGTCCTTTGCTACGGCAGACAAGGAACTTCTGGATAGCCTGTATCAGTCGGGATATAACAATTTTCACAATATGCTGGATGTAAAGCCTTTTTTCGACGATCCCAATCACTGTATGGACAAGACCATGAGCTTCCTGGAACAAAAAGACGGAATCGTCACAGCCTATACCCTGGTGAGAAGGCCGGATAAGAAAAATGTGGTGTTTGAGCATATATCCTGTCACCAGGATCATATTGGAAGCGGATGTATCCTTCTCCCATTTGCACAGTCAATGAAGATGTTTCAAAAATACGGATGCCAGCGTGGCGTGTATGCCATGTATGAGGAGAACAGCCACGCCAATGCTTTTCGCAAAAAGCTGCTGAAAATGGTGACTTCGTCGTGCAGGCGTTCCTACAATTTTATCTATGCGAAATAAAGGAGATACAAATCTATGAACAGTTTGGAAAAGAAAATCTATGACAAAATTGTGGAAAAAATGGAAGTAGATGAGACAGAGATTACGGGTTTCGATGAGAATTCCCTGATTTTCGGGGAGGCAGAGGAAGGGCAGGTTTCCATGGCCCTGGACTCCATTGACTACCTGGAGCTGATCGTTTTGATCTACGATGAATGGGGCATTAACGTTCCCCAGGAGGATATTTCAGAATTAACAACCATAAAGAGAATCGCTGATTATATTACAGAACACGATGGGAACTAGCCTATGAAAAAAAGAGTTGTGATCACCGGCATGGGGGTCGTTTGTTCAGGGGCAAAGGGAAAAGAGGAATTTACAAAGGCCTGCTTCCAGGGGGAAAGCAAGATAAGGGAATGCACGGTATTTGATGCTTCAAAGCTTCTGACTTCCAAGTTTGGGCAGGCGGACATTGAAGAGGACGGCCGCTTTTTACACCTGCTTAGGGAATCAGCAGAGGAAATGATGGCAGATGCAGGCCTTGCCAAATATGACCTGGAAAAAATGGGCGCAAGGTGCAGGCTTTTCCTTGGAAGCCTTCTCTACAGCTCAGATATCTATTATCAGCACAGCCTGAACAAAAGCAGAAAGCTAGAAGATGATCTGCTGGTACATATGAATGATTACACGGCTTATGTAAGGGAAATCACCGGGGTAAAGGGGATGGCATCCGTGTCATCGGCAGCCTGTGCTTCCGGGACAACCGCCGTGGGGATGGCCTTTGACTACATCCGCCAGGGAATTTGTGAATGTGCGGTAGCAGGAGGAGCAGATGCCCTGTCTGTCATCGCTGCCTATGGGTTTCATGCCCTGAAGTCCTTAAGCCAGGGGATTTGCAATCCCTATGATGAAAACCGGGATGGGATCAACATCGGAGAGTGCGGAGCCTTCTTCATGGTGGAGAGCCTGGAACATGCGATTTCCAGAAATGCCCATATCTACTGTGAAATAAAAGGATATGCACTTGGAAATGATGCCTATCACATTACAAGCCCCCAGCCGAATGGGGAGGGCGCTTACCAGGTTATGAAAAAGGCTCTGGAGGATGGAGGGCTTGCACCCTCAGAACTGGATTATATAAATGGACATGGAACCGGCACCAGGATAAATGATTCTATGGAAGTAAAGGCCATTGAACGGCTGCTTATGGATAGTGGAAAAAAAGCAGCTGTCTCCTCAACAAAGGGCCTGATCGGCCATTGTATGGGTGCGGCAGGTGCAGTGGAGCTGGCAAGCGTGATCCTGGCGATGCAAAAAGGAAAATATATTCCAATGCCAGGGCTGCAAAAGCCTATGGAAGAAGCCAGGAACCTATGCCTGTCCAGTGAAACCTTTGACCTGGATATACAGTATGCACTTTCCAATAATTTTGCATTTGCGGGAAACAGTGCATCCATTCTTATAAAAAAAACGGAAGGAGGCGCGTAATGGAACCGGTTTATATCAATGGGACTGGCATGATTGCCGCCTGCGGACAGGAGAAAAAAGAGCTTCTCGCGGCTCTCCTAGCACCAACGGAGGGCTTTGAAACCGGCGGGAGAGTGGAATTTCGTTCTTCCCTTCCCCCATCAAAGCTTAGAAGGTGCTCCAGATATACGAAAATGGCGGCAGAGTGTGCGGCCCTTGCAATCGGAGAAAGAAAAGAAATGTATTCGGATACAACCGGCACGATCATCTCCACCGGATATGGGGCTGTGGAAAATAATATTATCTTTGCAGATTCAGTGGTAAAAAAGGATCCCAATCTTTGCAGCCCATCGGTCTTTTCCGGAACCGTGCCAAATTCCTGCGTGGGCCAGATCTGTATCATAAATGGGTTTAAAGGCTT
>CAVJRB010000240.1:0-3023 GCA_963651655.1 bacterium
TGCTGGTTTACCGTACTGTATTAAGTCAGATGGAAATTGTATATGGGTTATCTGTAATTCCGGCAGTTGTAGCGGTTCTGGTTTTTGCAGGAATAAAAGCAGTGGGAGCAAAGGAGCTGTTTAACTGGGCAGCACCTGTAAACGCTGTAGTAGCAGCACTTACTGCAATTATCAGCTGCAGCGTCATGCTGGACGCATTTGGATATGTGGTGTCCGGACTGTATCAGTTCAGTCAGATCCGGTCATATATTGTTTATGCAGTCATTGTGGTGATTGAGATCATCTTAAATGTGGCTGCAGGATTTACAGGAATTATAGGAGAAAATCAAGAGTAGTAATATGAAAAGAATTATCGGAACAAATCTTGGAAACTGGCTGGTACTGGAAAAGTGGATGCAGGATGATCTTTTCCGGGAATCCGGCACTGAGGATGAGACCTGGTTAAACCGGGTCTCAGACAGAGAAAAGCTTGCAAAGGCAATGAAAGAACACAGGGATACCTATGTGACAGAGAAAGATTTTGCATATATTGCAGAGCATGGAATCAATGCGGTGCGTCTTCCGGTGCCTTATTTTGTATTCGGAGATGTAGAGCCGTATAACGGATGCATTGAGTATGTAGACAAGGCGTTTGACTGGGCAGAAAAGTACGGCCTTGAAATTCTTCTGGATCTGCACACCACTCCGGACAGCCAGAATGGTTACGATAACGGCGGAATCACTGGGGTATGTAAATGGTGCCAGCAGCCTGAAAAAGTAGAATTTTGTCTGGGGGTACTGGAAAGACTGGCCAAACGGTATGGTTCCCGCAAAGGATTATTTGGAATCGAAGTGGTAAATGAACCCATCAGCTGGATCGTTTATATGACTTCTCCTTCTAGAAATAAGGCAGCAGATAAAGAGGAAGCCAAAGGTTCTTCCTATGTGCCGATGAAATTTCTGAAGCGTTTTTACACAGCGGCATATAAAAGGCTTCGTGCTATTTTGCCAGAGGACAAGGTGATCTGTTTCCATGATGGGTTCCGTCTCACAAGCTGGAACGGATTTTTCAGAAAAAACAAAATGAAAAATGTGCTTCTGGATACTCATATGTACATTTTTGCAATGGAAAGCTTTCTGCCATTTAAGGCCATGCGGCTTTATAAGCTTTATATTGGCATGAACAGAATGCGTATCCGTTATGTGCAAAAAGCGGTTCCGGTTGTTGTGGGAGAGTGGTGTATCTGCAATAAATATGCGGAAAAGAAAACAGATAAGATTCTTCTGGAAAGCGAAGTGGAGAAGGTACAGAAAGCCAGATATAATCAGGTAGCAGAACTGGAACTGAATACCTGGAAGGAAGCGCAGGGATATTTTTACTGGAATTATCAGCTTGTCCGGGATATGGGACAGGACATAGATCCGTTCTGGAAAAACAGCTGGGATTTAAGACGCTGCTGGGAAAAGGGATGGATGCCGGAGAATCTGGATTGTCGGGAAGGTGAGGCGTTTGAGTACAGATAAAAGCAGAGGTAAAAACAGCATTTGGAATTTATCGTTTCTGCAGTCGCGGATCAAAACAGAGAATGTGACCATACCGGAAATGATCTTCGGATATTTTCTGGGACCTTTGGGTGTATTGGTTATGACAACGGTTGTCAGTACTTATTACCTGACTTACTACAGAACCTATGAAGATGTGGTAAGTCAGGGAACTTTCCTGGCAATGCTTCCGTTGGTTTCCGTGGTGCCGATGATTCTGGCAAATATATTTGTGGGAATTCTGATTGGAAAAACAGATACAGCACAGGGGAAGGCAAGACCCTATATTCTGCTGGCAGCCCCTCTTTTGCTGGTGGCGGGAATTCTGGTATTTGGAATTCCAAATGTGAGTCTTGGAGGCAGGATGATCTGGATGGCGGTGACTTATAATCTGTTTGCTGCCATTGCGAATCCGCTGTATTCTTCTTCCCATTTTCTTATGGTCTCTTTATCTACAAGGGATTTGAAGCAAAGAGGAACCCTATCGGTGGTATCCAATATTCCTGCAGTGGCGGCCAATGGGCTGGTGAGCAGCATTTTGATGCCGCTGATTCTTAGTTGGATCAAAAATGCAGGAACTGTGGCCAAGGTGCAGGGAAGATGGAGCCAGATCATGACTGCTTTTTCCGTGATCGCATTCTTTGCGTGTATGCTGGAGTATCTGTTTACACGGGAGAGGATTACAGAAGAAGGGCATACAGGTAAGAGAAACTCAGTGGAAATGGCAGAAGCGCGCATAGAGCTGGAGCAGCGCCGGGAGTATGGGGAAAAGCGGCAGAAAGAGAGTGCTCTCAAAAAAATTTCTTCCGTACAGCAGCTTAAGGCCGCAGCCAGCGACCGGTACTGGTGGATCATTATGATTTTTTATGCACTGTACCAGGCTGGAGTTATGTTTAAGGGCGGATTTATTTTTAATATTTTCTGCAATGAATTTTTCCAGGAAGTAACGGTGTTTGGAGTTACCATGAATTCTGAAATGGTGCAGTCCGTTCTGGCACTGATCAGTGGAATTCCTTTGGCAGCAGGGATGCTGTTTATCTGGCCGCTGGCGTCCAGATTCGGGAAGAAAAACATGATCGTAGCCGGGCTGGTGCTTTCTGTTGCAGGAAGTCTGATTTGCCTGTGCGGACCGGGGAATTTCTGGATTATGCTGGTGGGACAGACCCTGAAAGGAACAAGCAGCATTCCCGGCGCCTATATTATGATGGCACTTTTCGCAGATGTACTGGATCACCTGGAAGCAAGATTTGGCTTTCGCTGTGACGGTGTTTCCATGTCTGTATATTCCTCTGTGGTCACAGCCGTAAACGGTCTTGCAGTTGCTGTTTTCCTGTTTTTCTACGACAACCCCGCTCTACCCTCTGACCGTGTGGCGGAATTTTTCTTTGTGGGCTTCGAAGTGATCGCTCATACAGCATTGATCTTCGTTCTTCATTTCCTGGATGTAGAGAAAAACATTGTGAAGGAACAGGAATTGATTAAGACCAGAAAAGCAGCTGAAT
>CAVJRB010000241.1:0-15157 GCA_963651655.1 bacterium
ATGTTATCCTTTATTCATAAAATTATTACAGGGTGACGGAAATGAGAAAGAATTCGAAGGAGAATACGAAGGAACAGGAAATCCCATATTCGTATCTGATAGATAATATAAAGATATTGCTGATATTTCTTGTTGTTTTTAACCATATTATAGCGTTCCAGCTGGTGAAAGAGGACGAAGTCGTCCGCTTCATCTGGTACGGAATCACCATATTCCACATGCCGGCTTTTATTTTTGTTTCCGGCTATCTTTCCAAGAAGCCGCAGGACGTATTAAAGAACGTGAAGAACCTGCTGATCCCCTATATTCTGGGCTACACGCTCACATGGGCGTCACAGATCTGGCTTGGAAACCGCATGGATTTCGAGCTGCTCAGACCATCGGGAACGGTTATGTGGTATGTGCTGGCGCTGTTTGCGTACCGTCTCACTATTGAGGCGTTTGGCAGAATCCGTTTTATTGTGCCTCTCAGCATTGTTTTTGCACTGTGGGCAGGAACCAGGGCGGAGTTCAGCACCTTTTTATCAGCATCCCGAATTGTGGTATTTTTCCCGTTTTTCGTAGCGGGCTATTTATGGAAAAGCGAATACACCAGGGCAATCCGTAAGTTTAAAGGCAAGATTGTAATACCGCTGTTTGCCTTTATCCTTCTGTTTGTTGCCACCAACTATATGATCGGCAACAATATTCCCATAGCTCTTTTCCGCGGAAATCATTCCTATCTGGGAAGCGGTATGGACGATGTAGAGGGAATGGTAGTAAGGGGAATGATGTACCTGATTTCCTTTATTATTATTTTTGCGCTGCTGGTACTGATGCCGGACAAAAAGCATCCCTTCATTTTTATAGGAAGAAACACAATGGGAATTTACTTTTTCCATTATCCGATCATGATCGTGATGAACGGCCTTCTGATTCTGAAGCTTCCGCAGCTTTTGAACGTGTGGTCTTTACTTGGAGTTTCACTGATATTTGTGCTGGTTCTGGGAAGTCCGCCAGTGAACTGGCTGTATAACAATGTACTCAGCCTGCTCACCTTCCTGATTTTCAAAAGAGAAAAGAAAGAAGAGGAGGACGAAGAGGTCCTGGAAGATGAGTTCGATAACAAAAATCAAGAAGATAAATTTGCGAAGCTTGCAGAAAGGCGAATGGCAATTGATGAGCTTGCTGCCATGCTGGATGCAGAAGATAGCGAAGAACATGAAGAAGGACAGTCCTGACGGATTGTCTTTCTTTGACAGGAGAGAATATTATGAAGCGAGTGATCACTTATGGAACCTTTGATCTGTTTCACGAGGGCCATTATAATATTTTAAAAAGAGCCAAAGCACTGGGCGATTATCTGATCGTGGGCGTAACCAGTGAGAGCTATGACATTGAGCGTGGCAAGCTGAATGTGCGTGACAGTCTTCTGAAAAGAATTGAGAACGTGCGGCGCACCGGTTTTGCTGATGAGATCATTATCGAGGAATACCAGGGACAGAAGCTCAGTGATATTATTAAATATAAGGTAGACCTGCTTGTACTTGGCTCCGACTGGCGGGGCAAATTCGATTACCTGAAGGACTACTGCGATGTGAAGTATCTGGAGCGGACCAAAAATATTTCCAGCACCAAGCTTCGGGGAGAGGGAAGCACCTACACGGTAGGCGTGGTTACAGATGACGATGAGGACAGTGGTATTGTATGGGAGACGAAATATGTCAGCGGGCTTCATGTGGAATGTGTTTTTTCCGAAAATGAAGATGCGGCCAGATCCTTCTGCGACAAATACGAGCTGGATTCCTACTACTGTGTGGAGGCTCAGACCAGTGAATGGGAACCGGGCTTTGACTGTTTTTTGTCCCAGGTAGATATTGTATATATCAAGACGGAGCAAAAGAAACGGGAGCTTTATATCAGGAAGGCTTTGGAGAGCGGAAAGCATGTAATCAGCGATGCGCCTATGACCGGGAACAAGGAGAAGCTGAAAGAGCTTTTTGCTCTTGCCGCGAAACACAAGGTTCTGCTGGTTGAGAAGATCACGCTGGTTTATCTGCGGGCCTTTAATCAGCTGGTATGGCAGACCCACAGTGCCCTTGTAGGTGAGATCGTAAGCGTGAAATGCTCCATTTCCCAGGATCATTTCGAGGGCGGCAGAAGTTTTTCCGAGACTGCGGTACAGCCCTTATGCGCTATTATCAAGATCCTTGGGAAAAATTACCTGGAAGTGAAGCCAAATGTGGTGAAGGATAAAGCAGGCAACTGCATTTACGACATGATCACCATGCGGTATCCTGGTGCCCTTGCCACCATCGAGATCGGTACTACAGTAGATGTGGAGGATGAATTCGTAGTGATTGGCACCAAAGGGCGTGTGACCATTCCCAATGACTGGTGGAACACCGGATATTTTGAAGCAAAAATAGATGACAGCAAGGGGCTGAAGCGGTATTGCTTTAACTTTGAGGGCAATGGACTTCGGTACCTTCTGCAGGAACTGCTGATTATGATTAGTGACGAGAGAACAGAATGCACCCGTCTTTTCAATGAGGAATCTGAGACGCTGGCGGACATTCTGGAAATAATAAATCAGAGGGGATAAAAATGACGGAGAAACAGGAACGTCTGCTGCAGCTTTTGGGCGAGTTTGCCCGGATCTGCGGGGAAAATGATCTGAAATACGTGATTGCGGAAAAGACGGCTCTTGGCGTGATGCAAAGAGGCGGCTTCCTTCCGGGAGACGATACGGTGACTGTCTATATGCCGGCAGAGGACTGGCATAAGCTGATGAACCTGGCAGGAACTGTGCTTGAGGCCAACCGCACTCTTTTGTGTCTGGAAAGCGACAGCAGCTTCGGCAGCGTTGGTGCGGCATATGCATCCACGGATCGCTGTGCCCTGCGCAGGCATCAGATTATGGGAAACGGATGTGCAGGAGAGCGCATTGATGTGTTTTTGCTGGACCCTGTTTCAGCGGATAAGGAAGAATATGAGAAATATTGTGCCGATTTGATGTTATATGCAGATCTTGCAGACCCGGGGCAGGTGTACGGCGACCGATGGGAAATTTCCGGGGCTGCCTATAAACGGGGACTTCTTTCCTGCCAGGTTACGGGGAAAGACCGCGTGCTGAAGAAGCTGGAAGAGAATTTGCAGGTGCATGAAACAGAAGAATGCCCGCGCTATGCGGTGCGCTCAGGGGAGGTTCCTTTCCTTTTGGAAAAGGATATGCTTTTTCCTGCAAAAGAAAAAGAATTCCAGGGCATTCCGGTAATGGTGCCGGGACAGATCTGCCAGTATCTCATGGAATGGTATGGAGATGAATGGTCCTGTTTGGTGGATTATGAAAAGCCGGAATCCCAGGAAATGGTTGAGGTAGAGGGATTGTCAGATCAGGAGTTTCGCCAGGATTATATGCCAGGTATCCGCAAGGGAAAGCTTCTGAGATCCTGTACCGGACAAAAAGTACACGTTTTGTCCAATGCCAAAAAGGAACATCAGCTGAGGGAGAACAATGCTCTGATTCTGGGAAGCGACACGAAAATGGCGCTGGAAAACCAGATACAGAAGTGCGGACAGAGCATAAAGAGCCTTTTGGAACAGAGGGATTTCCAGAAATTAAGCGAAATTTTTTCGGAATATTACAAGGTACAGCTGAGCGAAGAGTTTATTGGACGAAAAGCGCTTAAAGGGCTTTATGAATTTTATCATCCTGTGCTGATGGATATTGGTGCGGAGAATTTTTATGCGGCAGTGCTTACGCTTGTGTATAAGGAGCAGATCGGCAGAGCAAAAAGACTGCTGGAGATTTGGGAACAGACAGGTGCTCTTTCCCCGGAAGCGGCACAGCTGAAGGCAGATCTGGAGATTTTTGAAAAAGCAGTATCTGATTATGAGTGCAGGCATTTCCAGGAGGCGGAGGATATACTGGAGCCGCTTTTGGAGCGTTATCCCAAGGTTCCGGGCTTTATGAAGCTGAAGAGCCGTTTTCTTATGGAACGTGCCCGCAATGGAATTGAGCGGGTGGAAGCGGAGCTTTATATGGATGAAGCTTTGCGCATTTTCCCGGAGGACGGATATTTCCTGAAATACAAAGGGGAACTGCAGTGGATGCTGGGAAAATGTGCGGATGCGCTGAAAATTTTCGCAGATGCCCGTGAGCACACGGACAATCAGGTGGTTCTGCATGAACTGGACCAGTTCCTGACACCATACTGTAAGGAAACCGTCAATACCTGCCAGATGCTTCTGGATGTCGGGCAAAAGGATGGGGCAAAGAGGCTGATCGAGCTTTGGCACAGGCTTTTGCCGGAAAATCTGCGGATTCAGGAGTGTTATGACCTGGTTCGGGTCAACACGGCAAAGACCTATACAGAGATGGAAGCCGTGGCTGAGCAAATTTTGGAACAGATTCAGAAGGATGGAAGGGGTGCGTCTGGCGCGGAGAAGGGCAAGGAACGTTACAGAGCTGCCCTGACCAGAGCATGGGAGCGTCTGGGCTATCCCAAAGAACTGGCGCAGATTCGCACGGATCTTATTTTTACCAAAGAGACCGGTGACATGGAGTGGCTGGCGGAGAAGGCCAAGGACTGCCAGATCCGCAAGGAGAAACGTGCCCAGGTATATAAGCTGATCGGTGATATCAAAAGAAAACAGGGCCAGACAGATGCGGCCTTTGATAATTATAAGAAGGCAGTGGCCTGCGGCGGAAAAGGCTATGTGAACATTGAGCTTTACCGGATCTTCTTTACAGATCTTCTGGAAGGCAGCAAACGGGCTGCGGCATATGCAAGGGTTCTGGATGCTTCCGAATATCTGGATCACTGGCTGGGCAGATATGGAAGCACAGAGGAGCTGCAGCAGCTTGTGAAGGAACTGGCTGAAAATAGTCAGTCTGAAGATTGCAAAAGAAAATCACCAGGAAAAAACAGTGCCGCAGACTGCGGAGCAGGAAAACAGAAAAGAAAGCTATCTGGACCGCAGCTGGGATTATGTGAAATTCTGCGCGTCCAAGGTCGCTCTTGAGAAAGAATACCTGGAAAACAAAGATTGTATCATTAATTTATATAAGAATAAAGACTATCCGGCTCTTGAGAAGATGTTTGCCCGGTATACAGAGGCAACGGTGAAGAGTATGGAAACGGATGAAGTTTTTGTTCCGGACGAGGAACTGCAGCATATTTTTGTGGATGTGCTGGAGAAAACCGGAAATGTGAAGCTGAAAAAGAAAGTGGAAAAATACTGGAAATAAAGAAAGGCAGACCAAATGAAAGTAACAGATTATATTGTGGAATTTCTTCAGAGAAAAGGGATTCATGATTTCTTTGGATATCAGGGAACCATGATCGCCCATCTGGTAGATTCCATTGAGAAAAATTCCAATACCAGAAGTCATTCCAGCTACAATGAGCAGGGCGCTTCTTTTGCTGCCTGCGGATATGCCCAGGCGGGAGAAAAATGTGCCTGCGCTTATGCCACCAGCGGACCTGGTGCAGCGAATCTGATTTCTGGAATTGCAGACGCATATTTTGATTCCCTTCCGGTGATTTTTCTTACCGGACAGCTGAACACCTATGAGTACTCCGGAATCCCCGGGCTGAGGCAGCAGGGATTCCAGGAAATCGACATTGTAGCCATGACCAGGCCTGTGACCAAATATGCAGTGCAGATCCGTGAGGATGAAGATATTGTAAAAGAACTGAACAAGGCATGGCACATTGCGAATACAGGAAGAAAGGGACCTGTACTGATTGACCTTCCCATGAACATTCAGCGCGGGGATGTGAAGAGCCCGGTTTATGAGATGAGTCTGGAGGAGATGGGACTGGAAGAGGCGAATCAGGAAAATGTAAATCCAGAAGAGACGGCGGCAGCCAGCGTATTTACGGATGCGGCTGACTGTGCTGCAGCCATCCGTGACGCCCTTCAGGAAGCGAAGCGCCCGGTAATTATGCTTGGCCACGGCGTCAGCGACAAGGCAGTCCGCGAAGAACTGTTTGCCCTTGCCCGCCAGTGGAAGATCCCGGCAATCACAAGCGTGCTGGAAATGTCCGCACTATCCTGGGACGATCCGCTGAACTTCGGCTGTATCGGCGGCGCTTACGGTCACCGCTACGCTAACATGATCACCAATGCCAAAAGTGACCTTCTGATCTGTCTTGGCATTTCCCTGTGCACCCGCCAGATTGGCACAAAGGTGCATGAATTTGCGAAAGGCGCGAAAATTATCCGCGCGGATATTGATTCTTATAATCTGCAGAGAAACATCCACGAAAACGGAACGAACGAGATGAAATTCTGCGTGGATGCGGCAGATGTGATCCATATATTAGCTGGCTGGACAGGAAACCTTGATTTCACAGAATGGCTTTCTGTGTGCACAGACATCCGCAGTTCCTTAAGAGCTGTAGACGACGCAATTCCGGAACGTTACCCCAACCGCATGATCGCAGACTTAAGTGATCTGCTTGCAGACACTTCCGCAGTAGCAATCGATGTAGGACAGCACATGGTATGGAGCTACCAGTCCTTCCACAACCAGAAGAACCAGAAGCTTCTTTTCTCCGGCGGACACGGTGCCATGGGCTATGCCCTTCCGGCAGCCATCGGCGCCCATTACGCCACTGGAAAGCCAGTAGCCTGCATCTGCGGAGACGGTGCCTTCCAGATGAATATTCAGGAATTAGAATGGGTGAAGCGTGAGAATCTTCCTATTACCATGATCGTAATGAACAACCACGCGCTTGGAATGATCCGTCATCTGCAGCGTGACTACTTTGAGCAGGTATACGCAGACACTGCCGAAGGAACCGGATTCTCTTCCTGTAACTTTGCAGAAGTAGCCAGAGCATACGGTCTGACCAGTACCTGTATGGAAGCAGAAGCAGTGAAGGATAATGCTGCCGGTTTCTTCTGCGGCACAACTGCCCCACGCCTTCTTGAGATCCTTCTGGAGCCAGGAACCTACGCCTACCCCAAAACCTGCCTTGGGGAGCCCATCCACAACCAGCAGCCATACATTCCAGAGGAGATTTATAACAGACTGATGAGTCTTTAAAGAAAGGACACGCTTTCATGAGTAAAGTCACCATAATCACCGGCGGCACATCCGGAATTGGCAGGGGAATCGCGGAGAAGATCCTGGCCAATTCGGCAGCCGATGATATCCTATACGTAAGCTTCGGCCACAACCAGAAACAAGCCGAAGAATTTTTCCATGCCCAGTCCGAATCTGACCAGAAGAAACTCCGTCTGATCCAGGACGATATGTCCTCTTATGATCAGATGATGAACTTTGTCACCCGAATCAAAAAAGAAACCGACCACGTAGACTGGCTGGTAAACAACGTGGGCATCAGCACCTATGCCAAATACGAAGACTACACCTTCGAAGAATGGAGCAAAATCGTAAACACCAACCTGTCCGTCCCCGTATTTCTGGTAAAAGAACTCCGCCCCATCATAAGTAAAGGCGGCAGTATCCTGTTCACAGGCTCCTACGCCGGACAGCAGGCCTACTCCTCTTCTCTGGTCTACGGAGTAACCAAATCCGCCATTCATTTTCTTACCAAATCCCTGGTAAAAGAACTGGAACCCAAACAGATCCGCGTAAACGCCATCGCCCCTGGCTTCATTGAAACCAGCTGGCACAAAAACCGCACCCCGGAAAGTTATGAGCGGATCAACCGCAAAATTGCCCTCCACCGCTTCGGCGAAATCTCTGAAGTGGCAGATATGGCATACGAAATTCTGAAGAATGGATACATGAACGGCAGCATCGTAGATATTCATGGGGGATATGATTATTTCTAATTGATTTTAAAACAATGATGTGATAAAGTATTACCATTGCCGTTTGAAAGAGAGGACAAAACATTGCTGAAAAGTGATGAAAAATATCAGGATTATGTAAAAATCCTGGAAGAAGAACTGATTCCCGCAATGGGCTGCACGGAGCCAATTGCCATTGCCTACGCAGGAGCAGTGGCAAGAGAAACCCTTGGCTGTCTGCCCGATGAGCTGGACATCCAGGTAAGCGGGAACATCATCAAGAACGTAAAAAGCGTAATCGTTCCAAACACAGGCGGAATGCGCGGAATCGCAGCGGCACTGTGTGCAGGCGTGATCGCAGGAGACGCGCAGGCTCTTCTGGAAGTAATCGCCGGGGTAACACCAGCACAGAAAGAAGAAATCAAGACGTACATGGATCAGGTAAAGCTGAAAATCACGCCAGCTTCCTCCGGTCATGTGTTTGAAATTGATGTGACCGTTTCAGGCAGGAACGGAAATGCCCGCGTGCGGATCATAGACAATCACACCAACATTATTCTTGTAGAGAAAAACGGACAGCCCATTTTTACAAAAGACGTCTGTTCAGAAGAGAAAGAAACCAAAACGGATCATTCTGTATTAAATATAGAAGACATCATTGATTTCGCCAACACAGTAGATGTGGAAGATGTGCGGGAAGTTCTGGAACGCCAGATCCGCTACAACATGGCCATTTCCGAGGAAGGCCTGCGCGGCAATTACGGTGCCAATATCGGAAAAGTGCTTCTGCACACCTACGGCGATAACATCAAGATCCGCGCCAGAGCCAAGGCAGCAGCAGGTTCAGATGCCAGAATGAACGGCTGCGAGCTTCCGGTAGTGATCAATTCAGGAAGCGGCAATCAGGGAATGACCGCCAGCATTCCGGTTATTGAATTTGCAAAGGAACTGCAGGTTTCCCATGATAAAATGCTCCGTGCCCTGGTGCTGTCCAATCTTGTGACCATCCACCTGAAAACCGGAATTGGAACCCTTTCCGCTTACTGCGGTGCGGTAAGTGCAGGCTGCGGAAGCGGTGCCGGAATTGCTTATCTTTACGGCGGGGACTATGAAGTTATCGCCCACACCATCGTCAATTCCCTGGCAATCGTTTCCGGAATCATCTGCGACGGAGCCAAGGCCTCCTGTGCAGCCAAGATTTCCGCAGCTGTGGATGCCGGAATCATGGGCTATGAAATGTACATACAGGGACAGCAGTTTTATGGCGGGGACGGAATCGTCACCCACGGCGTAGAAAATACCATCCGGAATGTAGGTCAGCTTGCCAAAGAAGGAATGTGCGAGACGGACAAGGAAATCATCCGGATCATGGTTGGAAAAGGAGATGAGATGAAAGCATTATGAGATTGAAATACATACTAAAAAGAATACTGATCGCCATTCCCACTTTTTTTGGAATCACCATACTGGCGTATTTCATTCTGAACCTTGCACCAGGTTCTCCGTTGGATGCACTTCTGGCGGACCCGGGAATCACTCCCGCAGAGCTGGAGCGTAAACGTGTGGCACTGGGACTGGATCAGCCGGTGATCGTTCAGTATTTTACATGGCTGAAACAGCTGCTCACAGGAAATCTTGGATTTTCCTACAGTACACAAAGGCCGGTTGCCACAATGATCCTGGAGAGACTTCCAGCTACTGCGATCCTGGCTGCAAGCTCTATCCTGCTTTCTCTGGTGGTATCGATTCCTCTTGGAATTTTTGCGGCATCCAAGCCGAACTCAAAAAGAGATTATTTCTCTGGCGGACTTTCCATGCTGATGATGGCAACGCCCAACTTCTTTGTTGGTCTGGTATTTATTTACCTGTTTGCTATTGTATTCCAGATTCTGCCATCTGGCGGAATGTACAGTTCCAGCGGAGCACGTACCTTCGGAGATCTGATGAAGCATATGATCCTGCCATGCCTGGTGCTTTCCTTCCAGCAGATCGGAGGCTGGGTAAGGCATATGCGAAGCAGTATGCTTGAGGTTATGCAGGACGATTACATCCGTACCGCCAAGTCCAAAGGTCTTGGCAAATGGAAGGTAATCATGAAGCACGCCCTGAAAAACGCCCTCACTCCGGTTGTCACAGTAGTTGGTATGTCTATTCCTTCTATCGTAGGCGGAGCGGTAGTAACCGAGCAGGTTTTCGGCTGGCCAGGAATCGGTTCTCTTATGGTAACTGCCATCAATGGAAGAGATTATCCGGTTATTATGGGTGTTACCGTTATGATCGCAGCAGCAGTTCTGATCGCAAACATTCTTACCGATGTGGCGTACGGTATCCTGGATCCGCGAATCAGCTATAAATAAGGGAGGATAGAAGAAAAGAAATGAAAAAACAGAAAAACGAAAATGTAAGCTATCTTTCCGAGGTACTTGATAAACTGAAAGAACATAAAATGGCTATGGCAGGTCTGGTGGTTCTCATTCTGGAGATTTTGATGGTGGTTTTTCTCCCCATTATCTTGAATCTGGATCCCTACACATCTGACTATACCGCCTTTTCCGCGGCACCAAGCGGGGCACATATTCTGGGAACAGATGCCATTGGCCGAGATGTTTTTGCCCGTCTGATGTATGGCGGAAGAACCTCTCTGCTGGTTGGTTTTGTTTCCACGCTGATCAGCTGTGCCATCGGCGTTCCCCTTGGACTGGTGGCTGGCTATGCGAGAGGAAAGGCAGAAGCAATTATTATGCGAATTGCAGATATTTTCATGTCTTTCCCGTCGATTGTATTGATCCTGGTACTGGTTGCAGTTCTGGGACCATCTGTGTGGTCTGTAACCTGCGTGATCGGTGTTCTGGGATGGACACAGTTTGCCAGACTGATTTACGCCAATGTACTTTCTGTATCGGAAAAAGAATACGTGGAATCTGCAAGAGCAATTGGAACTTCCAATTTCAAAATCGTGACAAAGTATGTTCTTCCAAACTCCTTTGCCCCGATTCTGATCGCGATCACATTCCAGATGGCAAGCGCCATCCTTTCCGAATCATCCTTAAGCTTCCTGGGAATGGGCGTGCAGCCGCCGGGAGCAAGCTGGGGAAATATGCTCTATGACGCACAGTCCATCACTGTGCTTTCCCAGAAGTTATGGATCTGGCTCCCGCCGGGACTTGCCCTTCTGATCACAGTACTGAGCATTAACTTCCTGGGTGACGGTATCCGCGATGCCCTGGACCCGAAGATCAAGCTGTAATATGGTTTACAGGTGACACCTTATGAAATAAAAGTAAGCTGTCATGTGCGTGGCAGAGACTTTTATGATACATATGCCGGGGAAAACAGTTGCTGAACGCAATGCGGACAGCGGCAGAAGCCCTGACTGAAGGAAAAAAGGAGGAAACATATGAAACTCAACATGAAAAAAGCAGCAGCTCTTCTTCTTGCTGGAAGCATGGTTGCAGCTTATGCCGTTCCGGCAGCAGCTGAGACAGAAGAAAAAGTGGTAACTGCAGCAATGGATCAGGCATGGGACACCATGATGCCTATGAACACCACCAGCAACTACACACGTTTTATCTGCGACCAGATCTATGACCGTCTGACACAGACAAACGCAGACGGCACCATTGAAGGACGTCTTGCTGAGTCCTGGACAGTCAACGATGCCAGCGATGCAGTTACATTCAAGCTTCACGAGGACGCAGTTTGGTCTGACGGTGAGCCTGTAACAGCAGACGACGTTGTATTCAGCTATCAGATGTACTCAGATCCGTCTGTAGACGCAAAGAGCCGTTATCATCTGGAATATATCGCAGGTGTAGATGAGTCCGGCGCAGAGCTTTCCGAGGATTCCATCGAAGTAACTGCAGACAGCGAGTACGAAGTAACTTTCAAATTAAAAGAAGCCATGTATCCTGACACATTCCTTCAGGATATCGACACTGTTTTCATCATCCCGAAGCATGTATTCGAGGGAAAAACAGCAGAGGAGATCAACGCTCCTGACCTTTGGGCAAATCCGGTTGGATCCGGCCCATTCATCTATGACAGCGACATCAACGGCGAGCGTATGGAGTTCACAAAGAACGAGAACTACTACCTTGGAACCCCGAACATTGACCGTCTGATCATCCGTGTGGTACCGTCCGCAAACGTTCTTTCCGGTCTTATGAACGGCGAGCTTGACATGATCGGATACGGTTCCGTACTGACTGACGACTGGGAAACAGCCAAATCCCAGGATAACCTGGTAACAGAGTCTGTTCCTACAACTTCCTATTCCACTCTGATCTTCAACACTCAGAAAGAATACCTGACACAGGAAGTTCGCCAGGCACTGAACATGGCAATCAACCGTGACGTATTGGTAAATGGTCTTCTCATGGGAGAGGGAACTCCGATCATGACCCCAATCGCTCCGGTAAGCCCATACTACAACGACAAGGTTCAGGTTCAGTACGATCCTGAAAAAGCAAAAGAAATGCTTGCAGAAGCTGGATTCCCGGCTGGCCAGACACTGAAATTCTTCATTTCCTCCGGAAGCAGCATTACAGAGAGATGCGCAGCCCTGATCGTACAGGATTTCGCAAATGTGGGCGTAAATGTAGAAATTGAGCAGATGGATTTTGCAACACTGATGAGCCGTATGTTAGACGGCGAGCATGACCTTGGAATCATCGGTTCCGGCGGAACCTTAGATCCAAGCGAGAGCCGCGAGATGATCTATCCGGGAAGCTCCGTAAACTTCTGCCAGCTTCAGGATACAGAGCTTTCTGACCTGATCGACAAAGGAAACGCAGAGCTTACCTTCGAAGCAAGAAAACCGTACTTTGATGAGTATCAGGAAAAAGTTGTGGAAAAAGCAGCTATGGGATACTTATATACAAAGAACCTTCTCACTGCCTACAACAAGAGCATGAAGAACCTGAACGTTGCAGACTTCAACGGTCTGAACTGGTCTTCCTGGGAGTGGGATAAAGAATAACTAACAGATCGATGATCGGACTGTGAATCATGCCCGGGCAGGTCAGATACCTGCCGGACATGATAAGGGAAAAGGACATAAGCCGTTAGATTGGACTGATGGCTTATGCTCCTGGAACCCGCCAGGCATGAGAATACAATAGCAGAAAAGCCATTCTCATATCTGGCGGATTTCAGGAACAGAAAAGTGATGGTTCACTTACAGTAATAAGAAAAAAGGAGTACAACTATGGCATCTTTGCTTTCCGTAGAGAATTTACAGGTACAGTTTCAAACCAAAAAAGGCATTAATACAGCCGTTGACGGCGTAAGCTTTTCCATAGAAAAAGGCAGGATCCTTGGAATCGTAGGAGAGTCCGGCTGCGGCAAAAGCGTTACTTCCATGTCCATTCTTCAGCTTCTTGGCAGCAACGCCCGGATTTCCGGCGGCAGCATTAAGCTGGACGGAAAGGAACTGGTAGGGCTTCCGGAGAAGGAAATGTGTAAGATCCGGGGAAATGATATTGCAATGATCTTCCAGGATCCTATGACGGCCCTGAATCCTACCCTGACCATTGGAAATCAGTTGATGGAGCCAATCATGCTTCATCAGAACTGCAATAAAAAGGAAGCCTGGACAAGGGCTGTGGATGTTTTGAAACGTGTTGGAATCGCAGCACCGGAGAAACGAATGAAGGAATATCCCCATCAGCTTTCCGGAGGTATGCGCCAGAGAGTCATGATCGCCATGGCTGTTTCCTGCGAGCCGCGCCTTCTGATCGCGGACGAACCCACTACAGCGCTGGACGTAACCATCCAGGCACAGATCCTGGAGCTGATGTGCGAGCTCCGGGAAAAAATGGGAACCGCGATCATGCTTATCACCCACGATATGGGTGTCGTTGCAGAGACTGCGGATGATGTGCTTGTGCTTTATGCAGGCAAGGCTGTGGAATACGGCAGCATTGAGGATATTTTTGAAAGACCGAAGCATCCCTACACACAGGGACTTCTGAATTCCATTCCAAGACTTGACGAGGATGTGGAAATGCTGAACACCATCGAGGGTACCGTGCCTGCACCAGATGCCATGCCGTCCGGCTGCAGATTTGCCCCCAGATGTCCTTATGGAAATCCGCGCTGCATGACAGAAAAACCTGGCGTTTACCACGCAGAGAATTCTCTGGTAAGCTGCTTCAGATACGAGGGTGAGAAATAATGAGCGAGAACACGAACATTTTGTTGGAAACAAAAGATTTATCCAAATATTTTACAGCGAAAAAAGGTCTTCTGAACCGTCAGCCAGCCCAGGTAAAAGCGGTAGACCATGTAAGCCTTACTGTAAATAAAGGAGAGACCCTGGGTCTGGTAGGAGAGTCCGGCTGTGGAAAATCCACTCTTGGCAGAACCATTCTCCGCCTGATTCCTGCAACAGAAGGACAGGTACTCTATAACGGGGAAGACATTCTTACCTATGACAAGAAAAAAATGTGGGAAATGCGCCGGAAGCTGCAGATCATTTTCCAGGATCCATACAGCTCCCTGAATCCAAGAATGACGGTTTACGATCTGATCAGTGCGCCTCTTGAGGTATATAAGATCGGCACCAAAGCAGAGCGCAGGGAAATGGTGGAGGAAATCCTTCAGGAGGTTGGACTTGACAAACAGTACCTGAACCGTTTTCCCCATGAGTTTTCCGGCGGACAGAGACAGCGAATCGGAATCGCAAGGGCACTGATCCTGAATCCGGAATTTGTTGTCTGTGACGAGGCAGTATCCGCGCTGGACGTATCGGTCCGTGCCCAGGTGCTGAACCTGATGAGAAATATGCAGCAGAAGAAAAATCTGACTTATCTGTTTATTTCCCATGACTTAAGCGTGGTCCGCCACATCAGCGACCGCATTGCGGTTATGTATCTTGGAAGTGTGGCAGAGGTTGCTGAAAAAGCCCAGCTTTATTCCAACCCCATGCATCCCTATACCAAAGCGCTTCTTTCCGCCATTCCGCTTCCGGATGTGAAAAAGAAACGCCAGCGCATCATTCTGCAGGGGGATGTGCCAAGCGCTTACAATCCGCCTTCCGGATGTAAGTTCCACACCCGCTGTCCATACGCCACAGATCGCTGCAAACAGGAAATTCCAGTACTTCGTGAGTTGGAAAAAGGACATCAGGTGGCCTGTCACAGAGCTGAAGAATTAATGTGATAACAAGGCGAAGCGTGCGGCAGAAATGCCATAAAAAAACATAAGAATTATATGCAAAAGACTTGACGGATATGTCTGCTGTGTGGTAAACTGTACAAGCGACATGGAAGTTAGGTCTTTTTTTTTGCCGAAAAATGGTGGCGGATACACCGAAGAGGCTGGATTTAAGACCATGCAAATGAAAACACTGGAGGTGGAAGTTGTGCGCGTTAGGATTACATTAGCATGTACAGAGTGCAAGCAG
>CAVJRB010000242.1:0-9912 GCA_963651655.1 bacterium
GGTTAAAGATGTGATCATTCCATATCAATGGGATATATTGAATGACCGTCTGGAAGATGTGGAAACAAGCCACTGTATCGAGAATTTCAGGATTGCAGCCGGAGAGAAACAGGGAGAATTCCAGGGTGCCGTATTCCAGGATACAGACGTTGCCAAATGGCTGGAAGCAGTAGGATTTGCCCTGAGCTATGAACGTGATGAGAAGCTGGAAGCTCTGGCAGACGAGACCATTGATCTGATCGGACGGGCACAGCAGGAAGACGGTTATCTGAATACTTATTTTACTATCAAGGAACCAGGCAGACGCTGGAGTAATCTGATGGAAGGACATGAGCTTTATACTGCAGGCCATATGATCGAGGCAGCAGTTGCCTACTACGAAGCTACCGGAAAGAAGCATTTTCTGGACATTGTATCCAGGTTTGCAGACCTGATCTGTGAAACCTTCGGTCCTGCGGACGGACAGATTCATGGCTATCCTGGCCACCAGGAAATTGAACTGGCTCTTGTGAAGCTTTACCGCGTAACGGGTACGAAGAAATATCTGGATCTTGCGAAATATTTTATTGATATCAGAGGTGTTGGTGCCAACTATTTTCTGGAAGAGGAGAAAAGACCGGGGCACAAACGGATTTTCCCGGAATTCTCAGGGTACGATCCGAAATATTCTCAGTCCCATGAACCGGTAAGAAAACAGCGGACAGCCGAGGGACACGCAGTCCGCGCCAATTACATGTATTCTGCAATGGCTGATCTGGCCTGCGAATATCAGGATCAGGAACTTGCCGGAACCTGCAGAACTATCTGGAACAACATGGTTCACAGAAGAATGTATCTCACCGGAAGCGTAGGTTCCTCCGGATTGCTGGAACGTTTTACTACAGACTACGATCTGCCCAATGACAGCAATTATTCCGAAACCTGTGCGTCCATTGGACTTGCCATGTTCGGCAAGAGAATGGCAGACATGGAGAAGGACGCTTCCTATATGGATGTTGTGGAGCGGGCATTATACAATACTCTGTTATCCGGAATTGCCATGGATGGAAAAAGCTTTTTCTACGTAAATCCTCTTGAAGTATGGCCGGCCAACTGTATCCCCAGAACTTCCAGGGAGCATATTAAGCCAGTGCGCCAGAAATGGTTTGGCGTAGCCTGCTGTCCGCCGAATATTACGAGAACCCTTGCTTCTCTGGGACAGTACCTATATTTCCAGGAAGAGAATAACATTTACGTAAACTTATATATTTCCAATGAAACACAGATTCAGCTGCAGGACATTCCGTTTAGCATTCAGCTGGAGGGAAATTTCCCATGGGAAAATAAGCTGAAATTCACAGTAAAGGGTGAAAAGGAAGCAGACGCAGCATTTGCATTCCGTGTTCCGTCTTATGCAAAAAACTTCCATATAAAACGAAATGGTCAGGAGGAACAGCTGCATCTGGATCATGGCTACGCCAGAATAGAAGGAAGATTTTATCAGGATACATTTGAAATCAGCTTTGACGCACCGCCTGTATTTGTCCACGCCAATCCCCAGGTGCGGGTTGACTGTGCAAAGACAGCACTGGTGAAAGGACCTCTGGTTTACTGTCTGGAAGAAGTGGATAATGGAGATGATCTGGCGGCTGTACTGGTAAGCACGGATCAGGTTCCTTCTGAGACTTACCAGGAACAGCTTCTGGGCGGCTGCAGTGTCATTCATCTGAACGGGAAAAAGATTTCGTCCAGCGGCTGGGATGACGACTGTCTGTACCAGGAGAAATCTGTGACGCTGGATGATGTGAAGCTGACTCTGGTTCCATACTGCTATTGGGGAAACCGCAGAAACGGGGAAATGCTTGTATGGATGAGGGAGCTTTTATAAAGGGGGAGAAAAATGAAGAAATTTTTATATTCCAAGAAAGCTGCACCTTATGTATTTATCCTGCCATTTGTGCTGACCTTTGCAATTTTCTGGATCGTTCCCATTGCGAAATCAGCAATTATGAGTACGGAGAAAATACTTCCCGGACAGGTGACCTTTCTGGGGGCAAAAAACTACACTAGACTTTTAAATGACCGTGTATTTAAGGTGGCTGTGTTTAACAGCTTCAAGTATATGATCGCAACCTTGATTTTGCTGATTCCCATTCCTATGGTTCTGGCATGCATTATTAATTCCAAGATTGTGGGGAAAAAGGTTCAGAGCTTCTTCAAGATGTCACTGTTTATTCCGGCTCTGACCTCTGTTGTAGTTGCCGGTACCGTGTTCCGACTGATCTTTGGCGAGATGGATACTGCGCTGATGAATCAGGTGATTGGCTTCTTTGGAATGGAACCTATTAAGTGGCTGAAAAATGCAGGAACAGGATTTTTTGCACTGCTTTTGCTTGCCTGCTGGCGGTGGTTCGGCGTCAATATGATGTATTTCCTTTCCGGCCTGCAGAGCATCCCTACAGACTACTACGAGGCGGCTTCCATTGACGGTGCCGCTACCTGGCAGAAATTTACCCGCATTACAGTTCCCATGCTGAAGCCTACAATCGTGTATGTGCTGACCATCAGTATTTACGGCGGCCTGGCAATGTTCAATGAGAGCTATATGCTTTATTCCGGAAACAACTCTCCTAACAATATTGGACTTACCATAGTCGGCTATCTCTACCGCCAGGGTATTGAGAAAAATGACATGGGCTATGCATCTGCGGTAGGTATTGTTCTTCTGGTTCTGGTACTGGTGATTAATATTGTACAGCTGACAGCGACAGGAACATTTAAGAAGGAGGAGAAGCGATAAAATGAGCAATGTTACGAGCGTATCTGCCGGCAAAGCAAATCAGCCAAAGAAAATTGCTGTTAAAGCAATTACATATATTTTTCTGATCGCGCTGGCACTTATCATTCTGATACCCTTCTGGGCAATTTTTGCAGGTACTTTTCAGGAAGGTACTATGCTGATCCGCTATGGCCTGAACCTGAAAATTGATTTTTCAAAAGCAAACTTTAACAATTATATTATGCTGTTTACAGACTCTGGAAATTATTTCAGATGGTTCTTTAACAGCTTTGTGCTGACTATTGTACAGGTGGTGCTCACCTTATTTATCAGCGCATTTGTAGCGTATGGATTTGCAGCTTATGAATTTAAATTCAAAAACGCGC
The DNA here is from genome assembly GCA_963651655.1 of bacterium. Taxonomy (GTDB): domain Bacteria; phylum Bacillota; class Clostridia; order Lachnospirales; family Lachnospiraceae; genus Blautia_A. Next base: position 3,145 of record CAVJRB010000242.1, read on the forward strand.
TTTTTATCTGTGTTCTGCTGATTATGTCTGTGCCTTTTGAAATGCTGATGCTGCCTTTGTATGTACAGATCAATGATATGGGATTATCTGATCAGTATGCGGCAATTTTCCTTCCGTTCCTGGCTCATGCCTCTACGATTTTCTTTTTCCGCCAGTATCTCACCGGACTGCCGATGGAGATTATTGAGGCGGGAAGAATCGACGGCTCCTGCGAGTACGGAATCTTTTTCAAGCTTGTGCTGCCGATCATGAAACCATCCTTTGCGGCAATGGCGATTCTGAACGGCATGAATTCCTGGAATAACTTCCTGTGGCCGCTGCTTGTGCTTCGAAGCTCTGAGAAATATACACTGCCAATCGGACTGAATACACTGATCACACCTTATGGAAACAACTATGATCTTTTGATCGTAGGATCTTTCTTCTCCATACTTCCGATCCTGGTATTATTCCTGTGTTTCCAGAAGTATTTCATTGAAGGTATGACCGCAGGCGCAGTAAAAGGCTGATAAAAGCGTCCTGTATTGCACTCAGATTATGTAGAAATATGTAAAACGTATAATCTTGTAAGAAATGTATAAAAACCAAGATATATTTTTGTAAACAACAACAGAAAGTACAAAAAATCAAGAAAATATATTTACAAACCAAAAGATAAGTGGTATATCTATAAACATAAGGTAAAACGTTTAATAAAACAAAAATAAGGAGGAAACAAAATGAAGAAAAGAAAAGCAATGGCACTTGCACTGTGCGCAGCCATGATGATGGGAACCTTCGGAGGGTTCGAAGTAAAGGCAGCTGACAACGAAGCTACTGAAATGGAATTCTGGACATTCGTAGAACTTCACGGACAGTTCTATGAGAACATGGCAGAGAAATGGAACGAAGCCAATCCTGACAAGCAGGTTAAGGTAAACGTAAATGTAATGCCGTATGATGACATGCACAACAAACTGCAGATTGCATTAACCTCTGGCGAAGGTGCTCCTGATTTTGTTGATATTGAGCAGGGTAAATTTGCAAACTTTACACAGGGAACACCTGCCCTGATGGATCTGACAGAAGCTGCAGAGCCGTATACATCCACAGGAAACATTGTACAGTCCAGACTTGATCTGTACAGCAAGGACGGCAAGCTTTACGGACTGCCAACACACGTTGGAGCAACCGTTGCATTTTACAATACAGAGCTTCTGGATGCAGCTGGAATCGATTACACAACCATTAAGACATGGGATGACTTCAAGGAAGCTGGAAGCAAATACTATGAGGCAACCGGCAAATATCTTGGAACAGCAGATACCACAGCACTCTGGACAGAGAACCTTCTTCTTGCAGAGCTTGGCGGCGAGTACACAGATGGAGATACTGTTACTGTAAATTCTGAGCAGATGAACGAAGCAATGAACATCTTAAAGGATCTTTATGATGCCAACGCAATCGGAACTGTTCCGGGAGGAAATCCTGATAAAGAAGAAGCTTACGGCGCATTTAACAACGGTGATTTTGCCTGCGCGATCATGCCAATGTGGCAGATGTCCAGATACACAAGCTACATGCCAGAGCTTTCCGGCAAGGTTGCAATCGCACCAGCACCGGTTGTAGAAGATACTAAAGCAAAATCTGTTGGCGGCGGTGGAACTGGAACAGCAGTTGTTGCTGACGGCGAGAATGCAGAGCTTGCAGCAGAATTCCTTGCATACGCAAAGCTTTCTGACGAAGGCGGAGCAGAGATCTGGAACCTCCTTGGATTTGATCCTTGCAACAAAGCTGTATGGGCTGATGAGTCTGTAACAAACAACCCGGACAACATGTATGTACAGTACTTTGTAAACAACCCATTCGACGTACTGAAAGAGATCGAAGATGGAATCGTAGGTCTTGAATCTCATTCTTCCGCTTCTTATCCGTCTATCAATACAGAGTTTACAACCATTACTCTGAATGACATTTTTGAAAACGGAGTAGACGTTGCAGAAGCACTTGACCAGGCACAGTCCGATCTTCAGAACGAGCTTGGACAGTAAGAATTAAAGTAAAGAATCAGAGTCTTTTCTAACAGGCTAGAAGCAGCCGGCATGAGGGTGTAAAAACTCTCATGCCGGTTTTCTTTTTGAGGGGAGTAATGCTTTTTGAGCATAATATTAAATACATTATAAGTATTAGTAATAAAGTGAAAATAGCACTATAATAAATGTACAGTGACAGGGGAAATAAAGATTTCCCTGACATCAGCAATTAAAGCATGCTCAAAGGAGGCAGCAATTATGGGAAAAAAACTTGTGGCATATTTCAGTGCAAGCGGAACAACAAAGAAAACGGCAGAAATGGTTGCAGAGGCAGCTGGAGCTGATTTATATGAGATCACACCTGCAGTTGCATATACGAAGGCTGACCTTAACTGGATGGACAAAAAATCCAGAAGCAGCGTGGAAATGAATGATAAAAAGATCAGACCTGAGATGACTGACACAGATGCCGGAATTGAAAATTATGACGAGATTCTTCTGGGATTTCCGATCTGGTGGTATGTGGCACCGACGATTATCAATACGTTCCTTGAGAAATATGATTTTTCCGGCAAGAAGATTATTTTGTTCGCTACATCAGGCGGAAGCGGATTTGGAAACACCATCTCTGAGTTACAGCCGTCCGCACCGGGTGCTGAGTTTGTAGAGGGAAGACTTCTGAACCGTGCCAATAAACAGGAAATTGAAAAATGGGTAAAATCACTGTAGGAGGTTGAAAATAATGGCAAAAATCACACAGACAGCAGGAAGAAACGCTCTTGGAGAATTTGCTCCGGAGTTTGCACATTTTAATGACGATGTTCTTTTCGGTGAGAACTGGAACAACAATGACATTGATGTAAAAACAAGAAGCATTATTACAGTCGTTGCACTGATGGCACAGGGAATCACAGATTCTTCCCTGAAATTCCATCTGCAGAATGCAAAGGATCACGGCGTAACACAGAAGGAAATTGCAGCAATTATCACACATGTAGCATTTTATGCAGGATGGCCGAAAGGCTGGGCTGTATTTAATCTGGCCAAAGAAGTCTGGGCAGTAAACGAGGGCGATCTTCCATATGAGGACGAGGCAATGAGAGCCCATGCAAAAGAAATGGTATTCCCGATTGGACAGCCGAATGATGCTTTTGCACAGTATTTCATTGGAAAAAGCTATCTTGCACCGGTATCCACCAGTCAGGTGGGAATCTTCAATGTAACCTTTGAGCCTGGATGCCGTAATAACTGGCACATCCATCACGCGAAGAGCGGCGGCGGACAGATTCTGGTCTGTGTTGCTGGACGCGGTTACTATCAGGAAGAGGGCAAGGATGCCATCGAGATGAAACCAGGCGACTGCATTAACATCCCGGCAGAAGTAAAACACTGGCATGGTGCCGCACCGGACAGCTGGTTCAGCCATCTGGCAATCGAGGTACCTGGCGAGGAAGGTTCCAATGAGTGGTGCGAGCCGGTGACAGATGAAGTTTACGGCAAATTAAAATAAAAACAGCAGCAACAGACCGCCGCGTTGACTTGAGAGCAATGCGGCGGTTTTTTACGCAGTTTACGAACCTTCAGGCATATGCTACAATGCAGTTAAGCGAAAAATTTGAATTCAAAATTACATATACAAAAAAAGGAGTGACGAAATTATGGAAATAAAATCAGTGGCAGTTCTTGGTGCAGGCGCAGTGGGCTCTTATGTGATCTGGGGACTTTCAGGGCTGGAAAATATGGAACTTGGTGTTGTTGCGGAAGGGGATCGGGCGAAGCGCCTGAAGGAAAATGGATGTACAATTAATCACACCGTTTATCATCCTCATGTGTGGTCACCAAAGGAAGCACATGGAGTGGATCTGTTGGTTGTCGCGCTGAAGTATGGGGCTTTGCCGGGAGCACTGGAAAGTATCCGGGAAGTTGTAGGTGAGAATACCATTGTGATGAGCCTTATGAATGGTGTGGACAGCGAAGAAATTATTTCTACTGTGGTTCCGAAATCCAATGTGATCTATTCTCTGATCAAGGTTGCTTCCCATAAAGAAGAAAGTGGATATTGTTTCGACCCGGAGACGACCATTGGAATTATTTTCGGGGAGCCGGGAGCGCCTTTTGAAAGTGAACGGGTGCTGGCAATAGAAAAACTTTTTGCAGATACAGGAATCCATTTCCGTCATACAGAATATATCCGGGAAGAGATGTGGAGCAAATTCCGGTTGAATGTGTGCAACAATCTGCCGCAGGCAATTCTGGGCGCGGGAGTGGGCTGCTACAGGGACAGTGTTCATATGAAGGCGATCAGTGAAGGGCTGCGGCAGGAGCTTGAGGCCATTGCAGCTGCGAAAGGAATTGATATCAGCAAGGCAGCAGCGTCTTCCAGTCACGGCAGTGCCGTTCCCCCGTCTGCCCGTTATTCTACCCTCCAGGACCTGGACGCAGGCCGCCATACCGAAATCGACATGTTCTCCGGCGCCCTGATCCGCATGGGAAAAGAACTGGGCATTCCAACCCCATACAACGAATACACCTACCACATGATCAAAGCCCTGGAAGAGAAAAATGACGGACTTTTTGATTATACAGGCAAAACAGAAGAAAGCACCTGGTCGAAATAATTGTTGCCAATAAAACAGCAGCCCTTTGGTTTTAACTGCCAATGGACTGCTGATCATATAGTGCTTAAAGCAATTCTTCTGTTTTGAAAGTAGTGTATCCTTCGTAATAATAGCTGTGATCAATGCCCTTCATGTACATTTCACGGCTGTTGATTTCTTCGGTCAGTGCATTTTTCAAAAGATATTTGATTTCAATGTCTCTGATGGGACTGCGTTCCATGGCCAGCAGATAATCTTCTTTATCGATTTTACTCCAGTCAATGACTCGTCCGATTTCTGTTTTGAGAATATGATCCAGCCAGATTCGGGTGCTGCGGCCATTGCCCTCACGAAATGGGTGGGCGATGTTCATTTCCACGTATTTCTCTACGATTTCATCGAAGGTAGACTGGGGCATTTTATCAATGTTGGCAAGGGCTGCTTCGAGATACATTAAAGGAGCAAAACGGAAATTACCCTTTGCAAGATTGACGGTTCGGAGTTTGCCTGCAAAATCATAAATATCTTCAAACAGGTATTTATGGATTATCTGTAATGTGGAAAATTTGCCTGCATCCAGCTTATCAAGTAAGCCGTTTTCAAATAATTCCGCTGCTTTTTTCTTGCTGATCCGTTCTTCCTCACGGGCAAGCTCGGCGGAACTGTTAAGATTGAGTTTGTTTTCAAGCATAAATTCACCCCGTATTTTATTAGCTGTTAAATAAGGACTTCTTTTAGTATATCATAAATATTAGCGTGTTTTCCACAAAAAAGATTCTATTTTCACGGTGGAATCGCTGCAGAATAAATTCTTCACTTTACAAGTGGCGGAACGTGATTTAATATTTAATTAAATAATCTCACTGGAAGTGTAGAAAATGCATATTATTAAGAAAAAATTCATTTTGCCGTTTCTTGTATTTGTGGTTGGCATGGTGATTCTTGGGGCTATAGTTTATCAGATTCAGCAAAAGGAAAGAGAACAAAATCGAACAGCCGCCAGTCTGAATGCTATGACCTATGCGGAGCGCATGAAAACTGATATTATGGCAGGTATAGGAAGCACAGTGAGAAATCCTGTTTATCTGCAAAATAAAAATGAACAGGAATATTTCTGAGGATTCACCATTGTGATCGTCCGCGTGCCGGATATTTTTGCGGATTCCCTGAAAGCTCTTTCTGATTTTGGATATGACTATCGAGTTTTCAAAACTGTGTCACCCTGGGACTCCGATTATGAGGAAGTCTATGGTTCTGTGGAAGAAATGGAGGATCCGGTTTCCTACAGCTTCAATATAAAAAGAAGCCAGTGGAAGCTGGAAGTAATGCCAAAAGACGGTTGGGCTGGCAGTTGGACTGTGTATGGAATTCTGCCGGGAGGCCTGTTGATCGTGCTGCTTCTTACCGTACTTACCAGCGCCCTTCTGATTTTGAACGAAAACCAAAGGAAATTTAAAAAGCTTGCAGTAACAGATGGTCTCACCAGAATCTATAACCGTCATGGATTTGACGAGCAGGTGATTCAGTACTTGAAACAGCATCCAAGAGAAAAATGTGTTGGCATGCAGTTTGATATTGATGATTTTAAGCTGGTCAATGATATGTACGGACATGCTTCTGGTGATACCGCGCTGAGAACTCTGGCAGAAAGCATGCAGGAATTTTTCGGAAAGCATGCAGTGCTTGGCCGATGCGGCGGAGATGAATTCAGTATTTTCCTTCCTGCCTGTACCTGTGATGAGGCGAAGGAGAAGATTGAGCAGTTTGTGAAAATGCCGCGGACGATCCACTATAGCGGAGAAGACCGGAAATTTGGCATTTCTCTGGGCTATGCGGAGTATCCCAGGGATGGAGGGAATTATTCTGAGCTGCAGCGCTGTGCGGATGCTGCCCTTTATGAGGTGAAGCTGCGCGGGAAAAACGGCTGTCTGGAGTACAGCAAAGACTTACGTCTGGAAATACGAAAGCAGCTTGGCTTTGCCCTTAAGGATGTCTCTGAGAATCTTCCAGGCGCCTTTATCATTTATAAAGCAGACAAAACAAATGATGAGATTTTGTTTGCCAATCGTGAGATGATCCAGATGACAGGCTGTGAAAGCATGGATGAACTGCTGGCTTATACCGGGCACAGTTTCCGCAATCTGATTCAGGAGGACGAG
>CAVJRB010000243.1:0-4809 GCA_963651655.1 bacterium
GCAGATGAAAAATCAGACAAGTCAATATGGCAGTTACTTAATATTCGCTGTACTAGCATCTGGCTTAATCGTAATAGTAAATATCATCATCACCGTTATCAGCTCCGGCATCTTCTCCGCCGTTATCACCGCCGTCGCCGTTTCCGCCATCCGGAACATCGATCACTCCGTCATCTGGATTCTCAGTGGTGCCGTCAGGATTCTCCGGATCAGGAGTCGGGGTAAGCTGCTCATCGATGATCTCCATATCTTCCTCTTCATCCTCATCGTAATCATAGAAATGCTGATCACAATATTCGGTTGGCATGGTGCCTACATCGAAGTATTCCTCTGTAACCGGGCAGCCGGCTCTTGGAAGAAGTCCTGTCTCAGAACAGATGCTGATCTGCTCGATACCGGATGGCTGTTCAAATTCCTTGTATTCCATTCCCTGATGGATACGGTTCATAACCTTGCGCCACAGAGTCTTGTGGAAGTTGCGGGCATCACCTTCCGGCATCTTCTGGTTGCCGTCGTAACCGGACCATACTGCACAGGTGTAATATGGGGTGTAGCCTACGAACCAGAGGTCATTGTAATCCTCTGTAGTACCTGTCTTACCTGCAACTGCCATATTGTCAAGCTGGCATGCAGTACCGGTACCGTTCTGCACTACGTCCTCCATAGCACTGGTAAGAAGATAAGCAGTGGTCTCCTTGATTACGGAACGTCCTGCTGAATTGTTCTCAATGAGTACGTTTCCATTGTGGTCAAGGATCTTGGTGTAGTAAACAGGCTTAATATAATTGCCGTTATTTGCAATGGCTGCATATGCTGCACAAAGCTCTACGTTGGTAACACCGTAGGTCAGACCGCCAAGCGCTGTAGGAAGGTTGGCATCTGTAAACACATTGCCGTTGGCATCTTTGTCAGCCTCTGTGCCATGGGCAAGAGTGGTGAAACCAAAGTTATCCAGATATTTCAGACCAAGCTCCGGGGTAACATCCTCGAAACACTGGACTGCAACGGTATTGACAGAATTACGGATCGCGGTGCGGATGGTAGTGGTACCATTGAAGGAACCGCTGGCGTTGTTGACCGGAGCGCCATTTTCATAAGTGATAGGCTCATCCTCATAAGTGGTAGCCAGAGTCATGCCCTTCTCATTCAGAGCAGGTGCATAAGTGGATACGATCTTGAAAGTAGATCCAGGCTGACGGGTACTGTCTGTAGCACGGTTCAGCGTCAGGCTGGCTGTCTTCTCACCACGTCCTCCGATGATCGCCTTCACATATCCGGTATGCTGGTCAATGACGGTCATTGCTGACTGCGGCTGAGGTATGAAATTCACACGCTCTGCCACAACTGTGCTTCCGTCAGAAAGAATATCTGCTTTGTAACGGTCTACATAGGTCTGTGCCTCATCCTGAGAGTCAAACAAAAGGTCAAAGGATGAATCTTCGTTCTGGAAGTAGAGCTTCAGCATTTCCTTGCTGTAGTTGACCTCTGTACCGTCAGGCTTCTTCACGGTAAGGGCATATTCCAGGGAATACTGCACATAATCCGGATAGTTGGACGGATCTGCGTACTCCTCATCCAGAATATTCTGAATGTCAGGATCCTGGGTGGTCATGATCTTCAGACCGCCGCTGTACAGAAGGTTCTGTGCCTGTGTCTTGGTATATCCCTTGATATTCATCAGGTCATTGACAACCTGCTGGGTAAGCTCATCCTCGAAATAGGAGTAAGTCTTGCTCTGAGACTGTGTATTGTAAGCCTGTGCTTCCTGAATGCGGGTATATACATCATCATTAATGGCTTCGTCATACTGTTCCTGGGTGATATATCCCTGATCCAGCATATGATCCAGAACTTCCTTGCGTCTCTTGGCATTCTCTTTCGGGTTCTCAATGGGATTGTATTTGGTAGGAGCCTGGGTGATGCCTGCGATGGTAGCACACTCAGAAAGGTTCAGATCCCATACATCCTTATTGAAATACTGGCGGGCTGCTGCCTGCACACCGTAAGCGCCTGCACCAAGGTTGATGGTATTCAGGTAATTCTCAAGGATTACATTTTTATCATTGATCTTCTTCTCAATCTCAATGGCAAGGTACTGTTCCTGAAGCTTACGCGTAAATCTTTCAACTTCGGTGGACTCGTTGGTCCAGTTGGTGAAGACATTGTTCTTCAGAAGCTGCTGGGTAATGGTACTTGCACCCTCTGAAAAGCCTCCGCTGGTAAGTGCTTTCACACCGGCACGGAGAATACCTCTCACATCGATTCCGTTATGCTCGTAAAAACGCTCATCCTCAATGGCAACGACTGCATGCTGCAGATCCTCGGGAATCTGGTCGATGGATACCGGAAGACGGTTGGCATTAGGTGCTGCCAGCTTACGGATCTGGTTTCCATTGCAGTCGTAGAGGAAAGTAGCATAGCCAAGAGGCATGATGTCCACTTCATCTACATCCGGTGTATTGGCAAGGATTCCGCGGATGGAACCGATTCCAAGACTGGACACCCCGACGCAAAGGGCAATCAGACCGATGAAAAGGACTCTGATAAACGAAACATGAGCTCTTTTCCCCATCATGGACGAGCGGGAAATAAGAGAATTCCGCTTCTTAGAGGCCGATTTTTTTCCGTAGTTCATGATAAACCTCCTTTATAATCCGTTCTATTATATCAAATCTCAATTCGTAAATAAACCCTAAAATCGAATATTTCTGTGAACTCTTCACCAAATTTGCTCCCATCTTAAGGCATTTTTTCCAGAAAAAAGAATTTCTATGCTTTATTATAGCAGATGGCGGGCTGCTCTTTCGAAAAATGCATTTTCCTGGGGTGGAAACCAGGGGAAATTCATGTTAAACTATAGGAAAAAGGATGCCCAGGCAGGAAATGGACATCTGTGGAGAAACAAGCTTGGAGGTTCCGGTATGCTGGAAAATTATAAGACCATCTATGTTGGCGGTGAGGGAGAGATCACAGAGAAGAAATCCCGTTTTATTGCCACTGTCCGTCTGGTAGAAAAAGAAGAGGACGCTCTTGCTTTTATAGAAGAAATGAAGAAGAAATACTGGGACGCCAGACATAACTGCTACGCCTATTCCATCGGGGAACACCGGGAGTTTACAAGATGCAGCGATGACGGCGAGCCATCAGGAACTGCAGGCAGGCCTATGCTGGATGTGATTCTCGGAGAGGACATCTACAATGTAGCCGTGGTTGTCACCAGATACTTCGGAGGCGTGCTTCTTGGCACAGGCGGCCTTGTAAGGGCTTATTCCGGAGCCGTGCAGGCAGGCCTTGGGGCAAGTAAGGTAATTGAGAAGCATCACGGTATTTCCCTGGCGCTTACAGCGGATTACACAGCCATCGGCAAGCTGCAGTACATTGCCGGGGAAAATCAGCTGCCCATTCTTGACACAGAATATACGGACAGAGTAATTATGCACCTTCTTGTGCCAAATGACCAGGCTGGAAGAATTGAGAAAACCATCACAGAAGCCACCAGCGGAAGAGTGAAGATGGAGAAGGAAAAAGAGCTGTATTTCGCGGATGTGGACGGCGAGATCATAGTATTTGACCATTAAAAATAAAAATGCTCAGGAAATATTCGGCAGTTTCGAATTTCCCTGAGCATTTCTGCACTCATATCTGATTTATGATCAGCATTTCTCCGGTTCCGGATAATCTACGCCGAAGGTATCCACTGTCATGGATTTGATCTTCTGCTCGTCAAGAGGTCTGTCGCTGTAGTCTGTATCGGTCTCTGCAATCTTGTTCACAACATCCATTCCCTCGATCACTTTGCCGAAAGCAGCGTATGCGCCGTCAAGGTGCGGAGCATTCTTGTGCATGATGAAGAACTGGCTTCCTGCTGAATCCGGATGCATGGCTCTTGCCATGGAAAGAACGCCCTCAGTATGTCTTAAGTCATTCTTCACGCCATTCTGTGCGAACTCACCCTTAATGCTGTATCCCGGGCCGCCCATTCCGGTTCCATCCGGGCATCCGCCCTGGATCATGAATCCGCAGATAACGCGGTGGAAGATCAGTCCGTCATAAAAGCCCTTCTTCACAAGGCTGATAAAGTTATTTACAGTATTCGGTGCGATTTCCGGATATAATTCTGCTTTCATCACATCGCCATTCTCCATGGTGATGGTAACAACTGGATTTGCCATAGTTTAATCTCCTTTTTCAAAAAGTATTGTATTTCGTTATTCGTTCTATTATAATATGCAAAGAACAATTCTGCAAGGAAAAACGGTTAAAAAGGAGCTTTACAAAGCTATGATAAAAGAAACATTCAGCCCCGAGGAGACCTTTTCATTTGGAAAGTGGATCGGGGAAAATGCCCTTCCTGGTCAGGTATATACCCTGGTTGGAGATTTAGGGGTAGGCAAAACGGTTTTCACCCAGGGAGTGGCAGCAGGGCTTGGCATCACAGAGCCTGTGAATAGTCCTACCTTTACCATTATTCAGGAATATGAGACAGGGCGCATGCCCTTTTACCACTTTGATGTATACCGGATCGGAGACATTGAAGAGATGGAAGAAATCGGCTACGATGATTACTTCTACGGTCAGGGAATCTGCCTGATTGAGTGGGCGAACCTGATCCAGGAGATCCTGCCGGAACACATCATTGAGATCACCATTGAGAAAAATCTGGAGAAAGGTTTCGACTACCGTAAGATCACGGTAACCGGACTTCCGGAATAAAAGTCCCCGGATAAGACTTCTGGCTTCAGAGAAAAAGCCAAAAGTGGGGCAGACAAGGAGAAAATATGAAGATTTTAGGATTAGACAGCTCAGGAA